>JAYYEE010000225.1:0-10634 GCA_036160175.1 Planctomycetota bacterium | reverse complement strand
GAAGGCGTCGTCGATCAGCTGCGGTGGTTCCGGGCTGTCGCGGAAGATCGCGACCTAGCGCGGGCGTGCGGGCTCGAGGACACGTTCACGATCCCGACCGACTCCGCTCGCTACGCTGACCGGCTCGATCAGGTCTTCGCCGGAGAGGGCGCAGGGCTGAACGCGCTCCTCGCGGCGGGCGGGGGCGACTTCGCGCACGGTGACCACAGCGAGATGAGCTGCAAGGACTGCCACAGCGGGATCCCCGCAGCCACAGCCGCGGAGGTCGGCACCGGCGCGATCGACGCGACCGCGTGCGCCGAGTGCCACCAAAGTGCATCAGGCGTGCCTAACCAGGCGCTGGCGCCTGCCCGCTCAGAGCCGCGCCCTTCGTGGTCGCTCGGCGCGTTCGCCCACGCGGATCACTTCCGCGTCCGCGGCGGAGCCGAGCGTAAGCCTGGCGTCTGCAGCGAGAGCTCCTACGCGCCGTTCGAAGGGGGGCTCGACCAGACCTGCCAGCACTGCCACGTCTACGATCCCGGCCGCGCCGGCTTCGAAGACGCGGACTTCCCGTTCGTTGGGGGCGAGGGGAGTAAGCACCGCTATCGTGACTGCCAGACCTGTCACGCGGAGCCCGGCTGGAGCACCGGAGAGCTCGGCCCAGGGCGCGCGCCCCTGCACTCGTCGAGCGGCGAGGGGCCCAGCGGATGGCTAGAGCAGCGCTGTGACGCGTGCCACGTCTTCAACGGCGCCGACATGCGCGCCGAGCGTCCGCTCGTTGAGGTCGAACGCTGGAGCGGCGCGACGTTCGTCTTCGAAGGGCAGACACACCCCTTCATCACGAGTGCAGGCGGCGGCGCGGAGTCGGTCAGCAAAGACTGCCAGAGCTGCCACCGCGCGGTCGTTCCGTCGCTCCCGACTCGCTTGATCGAGAAGTCGTTCCGCCACGCTACGCACTTGCCGTCCGGGCGGGCTCTCACCAACGCAGACTGCGCCAGCTGCCACAAGAGCGCCCAGACCTCTGGGTCGTCTCGCGCGCTGGCGATCGACTACCGCACCTACGATCTCGCTGCCTGCGCGGCGTGCCACACGGGGAGCGCCGTGGTCGAGGACGTCGAGCCTGACGCGCGCCCGGCGGCGCGCAGCACGGCAGCGTTCCCCCACAAGCAACACGTGGACCACCTCGCGTGCTCCGCTTGCCATGAAGTGGCGGGTGACGGCGCCGACGTCGTCACCAAGCCCTCGGCGATGCGGTGCAATGAGTGTCACAACCACTCCTCGGCCCAGGCGGCGGTCCCCGGTCTGCTTGACGCCGGCGAGTCGGAGGCTATCGCGGCCCAGCTGCGCTCTCTGCATCACATCTTTGACGCCGACGCAGAGAGTTGTGCGAACTGCCACCACGACGCGGCGACGCCGGACATCGCCGCCGTGCCGGCGATCCGTGGCACCGAAGCCGTGGCGTCGGATCCTCGCTACTCGATACAGCCGGTCGACTTCGCTGGCTTCTCAGCGCGGCAGCACCACCCGCTCGGCGGCGATTGCGCACAGTGCCATAGAGCAAACGTCGTCGAAGGCAGCGGCCGCGTCACCCCGATCACGGTCGCCTCAGCAAACGTCGTGTTCGCTGGGCGTCCGCGGGGGCGCTCGTTCCACGGCTCGGACGAGACCAGCTACGCTTCATTCGAGCGCGGCGGTGAGCGCGTCGGCTGCATGAGCTGCCACTGGAAGCCCATCGGCGCTGGTAGCACGATCACGCAGGCGTTCGGAAACTACGAACCGGCTGCGGACAAGACGCGCGATGAGCTCGGCAACCGCTTCACCGGGTGGCCGGGTGTTCAGGCCGACGGCCGCGTCTCCAAGTGACGGCGCCCCACGCGCGGGCAGAGGTCAGCGCCAGCGGGCAGAGGTCAGCGCCAGTGATACTGCTTCTTGAAGTGGCAGTCGCGACACAGCTGCTCGGACTCGTCAGGCACGCGCACGTCGCTGAGCGCGCCCGCTCGCTCCAGGCCGCTGTCGCCGTGACAGACCGCGCAGTCTTCGTTGGCGTGGCCGGGGCTCAGGTGCTGGAAGCTGTTCGGCGTCGGCCAGGGGCGCTCGCTCCGCGGCTCAGCGACCTTGGCTTGCCACAGGAATGAGTTGCTTCGGCCTGCGAGCTTGGGGTGGCACTGCTGGCAGTCGCCGCCGCCGATGTCGTCATGGCCAGAGTGGCAGCTCGTGCAGTCCATGGCGCCGGGAAGGGTGCGCGGCACCTGCGTAAACGGGGCCGAGCTGTCCGCGTCGGAGAAGTCGTGGCAGGCGAAACAGCCCTGCTCCAGAGAACCCTCGCGACCGAACGCCGCGCTCATCAGGTGCACGTCGTGGGGGAAGTCAGGGCGATCGACAACCGGCGCCGTGCTCGCTCGCGGCACGTGGTTGAGCGGCACCAACGCCTCGCCCTCGCGGTGACACTCCTTGCAGGCGGCTTGCTCTGACGGGGTGTTCGGCCAGTGGAAGCTGCTGGTTGGGTCGGTCGCCGAGAACGGGGTCAGCGCGTCGGCGCCTGGCCGCCCGAGGTCGGCGTGGCACGACGCGCAGCCTGCGGACGCGTCCATGCTCACCGCAGCAGCGGCGTCGCCCGGTGCGAGGCTCCCAGCCGCAAGGTGAAGCCCGTGCCAGAACGGGCGCGCGGGCCTCGCGGCCGGAGACGCGGTCTGCACGGCGCCGTCGAGGTGGCACGAGGTGCAGGCCTTGCCGTCTGCGTGCGCGGCGAACTGCTCTTCGTGCGATCTAGTCGCGTTGGTGTAGAGGGCCCGCTCCGCGCGGTACAGCTCGGCGGTCCAGCTGCCACGTGGGACAGTCTTCATCTCCGGTCCGATGACCTCGGCGCCTTCGCGCCGCGACTGGGAGTGGCATTGGAGGCACTTCTGTCCGCCGTCGTCGGTCCCGTGCCAAGCGACGTTCCACTGGCGCCCTGCGGCTTGCTCACGCCAAGCGCGCTGCTCGGCGACGGTCATGTTGACCGCGGGCGCGCCGTCGACGTGGCACGACGCGCATACCTGATAGGGGACGTCCGCGTAGTCGTGGGCGTCGCCGCTGTCGGGGATCCCGGCGTCGAACCGCTCTTGAGCTCGCGGGTCGATGGTGTGACAGACGTCGCAGGCGATCTGTTTGCCGAGGTGGAGGCTGTGAGGGAAGCGGAGCTCCTGGAACGCCGTCATCGGCTGCTCAAGCGGCGGCAGCTTGACCCGCTCTCTCAGCGCGTCGGCTTCGTCGCCGTGGCACGCCTGGCAGTCGCCGACGAGCGTGTCCGAGATCGGCTTGCGGTCCGTGCCGCCGTTGTGGTCGGTGTGGCAGAGCACGCAGTGCTGCTGATCTTGGACCAAGCCGTCGAGGTGGTAGGGGTGTCGCCATGACGCGGGGTGCGCCATCTCGCCCTCGAGGCCGTGGCACTGGGCGCACTTGCTCTCGGGGGTGCCTTCGCCGGTCGTGTGGCAGACGTTGCAGCCTTGCTCACCCGACAGCTCGACGCAGCGTTCGAGGCCAGCGTGGATCCGCGGATCGTCGGGCGCCTGTGACGTCACCAACGCGTGCGCCGGCATCAGCGGTCCTGGGTCGGCTAGTGGCTCCATCACCGAGGTGACGAAGGTCGCGCCGATCAGCACGGCCGTCGCCGCGATCATCGCGAGGCGGTTCGAGACCCGGAGTGAACGGAAGCGTCCAAAGTTGGCCTCGCTCAGCGCGAGGCGGTCTGGGTCGTTGCCGAACGCGCCCTTGCCGGGCCGCTTCCACCAGAAGGCGTACGGCTCGGTCTGCAGCCGGAGCACCGCCACATCGTCGTCCTCGTCGACCGAGACCGCGATGGTCGTGGCGCCGATGACAATGCGGCTGCCGTCCGTGAGCGGCGCATCCGGCGCGGCGCGTTGGCCGTCGACCCAGGTCCCGGTGACCGAGCCACCGTCTCGCAGCACAAAGCGCCCGTCTTCGTATCCAATCTCGCAGTGCCGGGCTGCGACCATGACGTCGCGCAGCAGCACGTCCACGCCGAGTCGGCCGCCGATGGAGACGGCTCCGCGCTCGAATGAGAGCGTGTCGTTGCCGTGCTGGACCTCGATCCTCGAAGGCCTCGTCACCGGCTCCCCCTCCGTTCGAAGAGGCTCTGCGGCTCCTTACGCACGATCGCAGCGGTCGGGCAGTTATAGACGCAAGCCTCAAAAGGGAGCCCCGCGCAGAGGTCGCACTTAATGGTCTTGCCGCCGACCGGCGAGACCTTGCCGCCGGCGCCGACGGAGCGCGGCTTCGGAGCATCCTCGGGCGGCTGTGGCTCGGCGGCGGGCTCGAAGAGCTTGCCGATGATCGGCAGCTTCGCCAAGAGCGAGTTCGGTTGCGGCGGGGGCCTCTTCTCGATCAATCGGATGACCCCATAGGGGCAGCCGTCGATGCACCCCGCGCAGCCGACGCACATGTCGTATTCGAAGCGGACGCGGCCCTGCGCGTCGCGGCGGATCGCCGAATACTCACACGACAACATGCACTGCGGCGTGTCGCAGTGGTAGCAGGCGGTGATCAGCACCTCGTCGGTCGCGACCGGCGTGCCGACCTTGGAGAGGCGCGGGATGCCGTCGTCGTGGACGCTCTCGCAGGACTCCACGCACATGTTGCAGCGGACGCATCGCTTCTGGTCGATGACGAGCGCGCGGCCTCCCTTGACCGACTCCCGCTCGACCATCACGAAGAGTTCGTCCAAGACGCTGCGAGTGCCGACGTCACTGGCGGCGCCACGCTCGGCGGCGAGCACGTCGTCGGCGCCGATGAGCCGGTTGGCGGCTCGCGTCAGGCCGACGCGGGCCTCGCTCGTGAGCGTGGCGAACGCTGCCTTGGGGAGCTTGATCAGGGAGGTCTGCATCAGCGTGCGGTAGCTCGCCGGCCAGGTCGACTCGGCGCTGAGCAGGGCGTGCTCGCCGAACGTCGCGTTCCCCTTGTAGAAGGCGATCGTGCGCTCTCCGCCGTCACGCTCGACGTAGCCAGCGACCCCGCCCGTGCGCACCAAGAACACGTCGTCACAAGGCGCGCCCTGCGTGAGCACCACCTCGCCCTCTTCGTAGCTGACGAGCTCCGACCGCTGCTCAAGCTGCTTCAGCGCTAGGTCGTCGAGGTCCTTGCAGAGCGGGCTGAGGCGCAGGTGCAACCCCAGGTTGGCGCGGTAGCCGTCGTCGATCCGCGCGCGGAACGAGTCATCTTCCGCGTAGAGCCGCTTAAACAGGCGCGCGTCGAGCATCGCGACCTCGGCGTCCACAGCCGCGAGGTAGGACGCGAGCGCCGGCGAGTCGCTGATCGTAGAGATCTCCCCGAACCAATCGCCCGCGTTCAGATCGCAGTGTCGGTAGGGCTCTGCGCCGGTCCGTCCCTGCAAGCACTGGACGGTCCCGCTCAGCACGACGACGAACTGCGTGGTCAGCTCGCCTTGTGTCGCGACGACGTCGCCTTCGCTTAGCTGCACGAAGCGCAAGAAGCCGTCGCGCGGCGTGCAGCCATCTTCCCAGCTGTAGTTGGCGTCGGTGATCTGCGCCTCAAGGCGCACGCCGTCAAGGAGCTCATCATCCACGTCCGCGAACAGCGGCAGCGCGAGCAGTGCGTCGACTTGTTGGGCGGCTAGGGGCATGTCGTGGAGAGGTCGCTCAGTAATACCAGATACTCAGCACGTGGACGGCGACCAGCGCGAGCAGCGCGATCGAGCAAGGGACGTGGAACAACCGCCAGCCGCGCAGCAACAGGCGGTAACGCTCCAGGCGCGCGGACTCTCGGCGAACGCGGTCGCGCTGCCCCTCAAGCACCTGGAGCTCTTCTGGCAACGTCGCAGCCTCTTTTTCGATCGCCGCGACGGCGGCCTTCGCCTTCTTGAGGTCCTTGTCGGCCTCTTTCTTCGCTTTGGTCAGCTGCTTGTCTTTGCTGCCTTCGGCCGCAGCGGCTGCGGCCGCAGCGGTCGCGGCCTTCGCCTCGACGTCGGCTGCCGCTTGCTCGCGGCGCGACGGCGCCGTCGCCAAGGCTTCGGCGGCGGCCGCGCACTTGCGGTCGAAGTGGCCGCGCAGCGCCGACGCCTTCTCGAGTGAGAGCTCTCGCTCGGCGCGCGTCAGCCACGTCGGACCGAGCGCCCAGAACGCGGCGCCTAAGAGGCCGCTGCCGATGACGAAGTAGCTCAGCCCGTTGAGCAGCAGCCCCATCGTCGATCCGGAGCGGCCGCCGCCGTGGAACCAGACCAAGAGCGCCGCCGCGATCCCGTACCAGACGTGCGCGGAGAGCCAGCTGGCCATGGTCCCGAGCGCGTTTCTGGGCTCGACCGCCAAGCGCACGGCGCCGAACGCGCCGGCGACGCGCTCCGTGCGGACGCGGAGGACGCGGTGCACGCCGTGTTCTCTGAGGATGCGCTGGGCGCGCTGGCGGACCACCGCGCGGCTCGTGACCTCGCGCCTCGCGACGCGGCTCTCCAACTCAGAGAGGTCGGATTGCGCCCGCTCAAGCTGCGGGAGCTTGGCCTCCCAGCCAAACTCGGGCGTGATGCGGAGCCGGTGGGCGGCTCGTCGCGCCGCGTAGAGCGCCAGGGCCACGTATGCAGCGACGGCGACCCAGCCGGTGGTCAAGAGGAACGCCACGTTCTCGTCGCTGCGGTCCCCGAATGGCCGTGTCGCCACAAGGTGCCATAGCGCGAACGCCCCGACCGGGACGATCGCGACGATGGCGTGCGTGGAGCGAAGGAAGGCGAGGTTCATCGAGACGAAGGCGCGCGGCCTGGTTACCCCCGCCCCAAGCCAAACAGGTTAAGCAAGCGACTCATCAGCGAGCGCGGCTTGCGCGCGGTCATCAGCGCCGTCGCCCAATCGGCGGCGCTCACGGTCGTGTCACGCAATACGATCTCGGCGATCGTTGTCGCGCCGCCCTCGCGCATGCACGCTTGGATCTCACTTGCGTCGACCTTCGAGAGCAGCCGGACGCGGACCAGCGCGCGGAGCGCGCGCTCTTCGACGCGCATGTCTTCGGCTGCGGTCGCGCGGTCGTCGCAGAGAAAAACCATCCGTAGTGCGCCGACCGCGATCAGGGTGTTGCGCCGCAGGGCGCGCGATTCTCCGCGCACCAGTTCGCCGTCGATGACCGTGCCGTTGGTGCTGTTGCAGTCCTGCAACGTCCAGCCTTCGCCGTCAAAGCGCACCTCGGCGTGGCGCTCCGAGACGGACTCGTGGGGGATCAGGACCTCGGCAGTCTCCGCGCGGCCGATCGCGCTGCGCTCTTGAGTCAGCTCGATCATGCGCTTGAGCCCGCCGCCTTTGACGAACATGCGTGGTCGCCAGGAGGAAAGGTCGCTGCGCGCGTCGCCGGTCACGGGGGCGCGGATGACCGTGCCGCCGAGATCGTCGACGGGAGCCGCCGGAGCCGCCGCCGGAGCCGCCGCAGGAGCCGCTGGCGCCTTAGGCGGGGCTGGCGGCTGCGTGGGCGCGCCCGGCCGGAAGCCGCCGATGATGGTGGCGTCCGCGCCCGCAACGGGGTCTTCGGCCGGAGGCGTGGGTGTGGCGGGCGCCTTGGGCGCGCCGGGCGCCTGCGGCGCGCCCGGGCGGAACCCGCCAGCCATGGTGGCGTTGAGGTCGGCCTCTGGCGTCGGAGTCGAGCGCTCGGCGATGGTCATCTCCAGGTCGTCGCTCGCGGGCGGCGTGGGCGCGATCGGTGCGCCGGGGCGGAAGCCGCCCGCTATCGTCATCTCGAGGTCTGCTTCGGGGCTTGGGCTTGCGTCGCCCGCGTTGGCTTGGTCTGCGGCGAGCACGTCAAACTCGGTCTGCCCGATCCTGATCACGGAGCCGGTCTCAACCGTGGTCTTTTCGCCTGCTTGGATAGAGCGGTCGTCGATCCTCGTTGGATTCGTCGAGCCCAGGCTCTCGAGCACCACGAAGTCTGCGTTGACGCTGATGCGGAACTGCTTTCGCCCCGCCTCCTTGTCAGCGATGGTCACGTCCGCTCCGCGGGCCCGTCCGATGACGATCGGGGCGCCAAGTGTGATGGTTTTAGGCTCTCTCTCAGGCTCGCGGATGCGAAGTTGGAAGTTCGGCATCTTGATGTCAGCTCAGGCGTTGGTTTCGTTGATTGTGCGCAGCGGTGAGGCTCAGGGAAACAACGCTCCGTGGAACTCGAAAGTTCTTTCTCGGCAGCCGCAGCGTCGTTTCAATGCTCTCTGGAGTAGGAGACCACGCCACATGAGGACCGAATGACGCGCCCCGCTCGACGCCTCCCAGCAACGCCGCTTGCGTTCGTCATTGCCTCGTCCTTGACGGTGCACGCTCAAGCGCAGCAAGACCCCACGCCGCCGCCCTCTTCTGCGCCGCAGGACTTCGCGCCGATCCGTTCGCGGTGGTTCGCCCCTGGCCGGTCGATCGGGGGGATCGAGCCGCCGCCGTATTCGCTCAATGAGCGCGCCTCGCTCTGGAACCCGTACCGGCAGAACGCGCTGAAGGGCGACTTCCCCGTGCTCGGCACCGAGGACCTGTTCTTCGCGGTCACCGCGACCAACCGCCTCTTCTATGAGGTCCGCGACGTGCCGACGCCGTCGGGCATCACCGGGCCTGGTCCGGTGGCGCAGACGTTCTTTGGGGACGGCGAGCAGCGCTTCCTGCAGAATGACCTCGCGATCTCCTTCGACCTGTTCCGGGGGCAGCAGGCCTTCCAGCCGGTGGATTGGCGGATCCGCGTGACGCCGGTCTTTAACTTCACCAGCCTGTCCGTTCAGGAGGTGGGGGTGGTGCAGATCGACCCATCGACCGGCACCACGCGCAACCGCGACGACGTCGCGATGCAGGAGGCCTTCCTCGAGTATCACTTGGGAGACTGGAACGACCGCTACGACTTCTTGTCGCTGGAGGTCGGCATCCTGCCGTTCCGCAGCGATTTCCGCGGCTTCATCTTCGAAGACAGCCAGCTTGGCGCCCGCCTCTTCGGCAACGGCGACAACAACAAGTGGCAATACAACGTCGCGGTGTTCGACACGCTCGACAAGGACACCAACTCACAGCTCAACAAGTTCGAGGACCGGGATCAGACGGTCTTCATCGCCAACGTCTACCGGCAAGACTGGCCGGTGCTCGGCTACACCTCGTCGGCGTCCTTCCACTTCAACCGCGATCGCCGCGGCTTTGAGTTCGACGACAACCGCTTCTTGGTCTCGCCGAAGCCGGTCGGCAACTACCGCCCGAACGCGGTCGACTCCTACTACTTGGGGTGGGCTGGCGAAGGCCACTTCGGGCGCTGGAACGTGACGCACGCGCTCTACAAGGCCTTCGGCGACGAGGCGCAGAACGAGATCGCCGCGCGCAGCGTCGACATCGACGCCACGTTGGCGGCGATGGAGCTGAGCTACGACATCGACTGGTGGCGGCCGCGCGCGTTTATCCTCTGGGCGTCCGGTGACGACGACCCGCGCGACGGCGACGCCGGCGGCTTCGACGCGATCAACGACGCGCCTAACTTCGGCGGCGGCCAGTTCTCCTTCTGGAACAGCCAAGCGCTGAAGTTCGTCGGCACGTCGCTGACGCAGCCGTTCAGCCCGCTCGCCGACCTGCAGACCAGTAAGACGCAGGGTCAGTCGAACTTCGTCAACCCGGGCGTGCTCCTCATCGGCGCGGCCGCGGACTTCGAGCTCACGCCGAAGTGGCGCGCGCAGGCTGGCTTCACCTACCTGCGGTTCGACGACACCAGCTCGCTTGAATACCTGCTGCAGGCGGGCGACGTCGACAAGTCGATCGGGACGGAGCTGTTCTTCGGGACCCAGTATCGGCCGCTGCTGAACAACAACATCCTCCTCCCGTTCGGGGCGTCGGCGCTCTTCCCGGACGACGGCTTCGCCCGCATCTATGACGCGGACGACGTCCGCTACAACGTCTTCACCAACATCCTGACGACCTGGTAGCCATGACTGCATTCCATAACCACAAGCGCTGGGTCGCGTGCGCGCTGTTGGCCGCGCTCGGGCTGGCGAGTTCGGTCGGGCTGAGCTCCTGTGACGCTAACGGCAACTCGTTGCCGACGAGGTTCAACACCGGCGGGCCAGCCACGCCGCTGACGGAACTCGATGTCGCCTCGATCATCATCCGCGCGGTGTCCAGCATCGATGCGCCAGATATGCACGTTGCGGTGACCGACCGCACCGGAGACATCCTCGGCGCGTACAGTACGACGGCGGCCAACGCCGCTGACATTCAGGACGCCGACAACCTCGCGGTGAGCCTCGCGCGCACTACGTCGTTCTTCAGCAACAGCCAGGCGCCGCTGTCGTCGCGCACTGTCGAGACCCTGAGCCGCTTCCACTTCCCGCCGACGTTCGCGAGCGAGCTGATCCCGTCTCAGCTGCCCACAAGCGGCGCCGGTGACACGGTCATCGCGCCCACGCGCCGTTGCACTGGCGTCGCTGGTGTGCCGCAGGGCCCGCTGTGGCAAATCAACTCGACCAACCGCGGCGCCAACGTGGCGACGGGGGCGACCAACCCGAACACGTTCTTCAACTTTTTGAACGCCCAGCCGGGGCCGCCGGGCGAGCCGGATCCAGATCCGAGTGCGGGGAACATCTTCTTCAACCCGTCACGCAACCTGGACGGGTCGTTCCCCAGCCCTGGGATCACGCTGCTGCCCGGTGCCGTCCCGCTCTT
>JAYYEE010000224.1:0-8369 GCA_036160175.1 Planctomycetota bacterium | reverse complement strand
GCGTCAAGCTGGTGCGATCGGCGGACGAGGCGAAGGCCGTCGCCGAGGAGCTGATCGGCAAGACGCTCGTGACGCACCAGACCGGCCCCGAGGGCCGCGTCGTGCAGACGCTCTACGTCGAAGCCGGCAGCGACATCGACCGCGAGCTCTACCTCGCGGTGGTCATGGACCGCGCCGCGCAGGCGCCCGTCGTGATCGCGTCTGCCGAGGGCGGGGTCGACATCGAGGAGCTCGCAGAGACGCGCCCCGAGGCGATCGCGCACCACCGCGTGCACCCGGTCAAGGGGCTGCTCCCGTTCCAGGGCCGCGCGATCGCCAAGCACCTGGGCTTGGAGGGAGACCAGGCGAAGGCCGGCCAGAAGCTGGTCGCGAGCCTCGTCAAGGCGTTCATGGCGACCGACTGCTCGCTCGCTGAGATCAACCCGATGATCGTCACCACGCAAGGCGAGGTGAAGGCGTTGGACGCCAAGATGGGCTTCGACAGCAACGCGCTCTACCGCCACCCCGACATCCTCGACCTGCGCGATCTCAACGAAGAGGACCCCAAGGAGATCGAGGCGAAGAAGTTTGACCTCAGCTATATCGCGCTCGACGGCAACATCGGCTGCATGGTCAACGGCGCCGGCCTCGCCATGTCCACGATGGACGTGATCCAGCTCAAGGGCGGTAGCCCGGCGAACTTCCTCGACGTCGGCGGCGGCGCCAACAAGGAGCAGGTCACGAACGCGTTCAAGATCCTGTTGTCGGACAAGAACGTGAAGGGCCTGCTGGTCAACATCTTCGGCGGCATCATGAAGTGCGACACCATCGCCGAGGGCGTCATCGCCGCGGCCAAGGAGGTCGAGCTGAAGCTACCGCTGGTCGTCCGCCTCGAGGGCACGAACGTCGAACTCGGCCGCAAGCTGCTCGACGAGTCAGGCCTGGACCTGCAGACGGCCGCGTCGCTCGACGAGGCCGCGGAGAAGATCGTCGCTGCCATCAGCTAACCGCGAGAGCCAAGATCCAAGGAGCAAACCAATGAGCGTTCTCGTTAACGGCGAAACCAAGATCCTCTGCCAGGGCTTCACCGGCGCGGCAGGTCTCTTCCACAGCAAGAACTCGCTGGCCTACGGCACCAAGCTGGTAGCCGGCGTGACCCCCGGTAAGGGCGGCCAGACCATCGAGGGGGTGCCGGTCTTCGACACCGTCGCCGAGGCGAAGGCGGCGACCGGGGCCACGGTCTCGATGATCTACGTGCCCGCGCCCTTCACGGCCGACGCCATCTGCGAGTCGGTGGACGCCGGAATGGACCTCGCGGTCACCATCACTGAGGGCGTCCCGGTCGCCGACATGGCGTTCGTCAAGGAGTTCAGTAAGGGCAGCGACACGCTGCTGCTCGGCCCGAACTGCCCCGGCATCATCACGCCCGAGACCGACGACAGCGGCTGCAAGATCGGCATCATGCCGGCCTACATTCACAAGCCGGGCAAGGTCGGGATCGTGTCCCGCTCGGGCACGCTGACCTACGAGGCGGTGTGGCAGGTGACCAGCAACGGCATGGGGCAGTCGACCTGCATCGGCATCGGCGGCGACCCGATCAAGGGGCTCGACTTCATCGAGTGCCTGAAGCTGTTCCAGGACGACGACGGCACCGACGGCATCATCATGATCGGTGAGATCGGCGGCACCGCCGAAGAAGAGGCCTGCGAGTTCCTGAAGGACTACGTCAAGAAGCCGGTCGTCGGGTTCATCGCGGGCGCGACCGCGCCTCCCGGAAAGCGCATGGGGCACGCCGGCGCCATCATCAGCGGCGGCAAGGGGACGGCCGCGGACAAGAAGGCGGCCATGAAGGCGGCCGGCGTCCACGTCTGTGACACCCCTTCGGTGCTCGGCGAGACCATGAAGAAGGTGCTCGGCTAGGCCCGGTCGTGAACTCGAACGCCGCCAAGGTTGACGGCCTGTTCCGCCAGGTCACGCCGCTGTTCCTGCTGGGCCTGCTCGCCATGGTCTTGCTGGAGCCGCTGGCGCCGTCGTGGCTCACGGAGGCCCTGGGAGACGACGTCATCCTGAAGGTCGTCGTCGGATTCTTGGTCCTCTACGTGCTGCTGCTCTGGGGCGAAGCGCTGCGTCTGCACGGGCTGCTGACGGGCTTGTTGGAGGCCTTCAAGGCCTTTGACCGGGGCGCGCCGGCCGGCGCCAGGCCCGCGGGCAACCCAAAAGCGCGGCTCGAGGCGGCCAAATTGCTGATCGCTGCCATGCGATCGGACGATCCGTCGATCGTTGAGACGGGCCATCACAACCTTGTGAAGTTGGTGGGCCAGGACCTAGGTAAGGACCCAGACCTCTGGCAGGCGTGGTTGTCGTCGCAAGAGGCCTGATTCTCCATACCTCGGGCTCCGGCCAACTTGTCGAAAGTCGCCGCCACCTCTGGCGTTGCTCTTGCTCAGACCAGATGATCTCGCCTGAGGTAGTTTACGAATGATCGCATTTGGTATCCCCGGCGGCTGGGAGTGGATCGTCATCCTTGCGGTGGTGCTTCTGCTTTTCGGCCACAGACTCCCTGGCATGGCCCGTAACCTCGGGTCGGGCATCACGCAGTTCAAGCGCGGCCTGAAGGAGGGCGAGAAGTCGGGGGATCAAAAGTCGTCGATCGACGGCGGTCAAGACTCCTCGAACGACGGTACTCCTTAGGTGACCCAGACGAAGCCGCTGCACGACGTCGTCGGGCTGGTGCAAGACCCGCTCGACCGTCTCAACCGAGAGTTGCTCGAGGACCTCGCCCCGGGTCACCCGGAGATGCGGCCGCTGATCGAGCACGTCGGCGGCTTCCGAGGTAAGCAGCTGCGGCCGGTGCTGACGTTCCTGTCGGCGATGGCGATCCGCGGCGCGGAGCACAGCGGCGGCATCGGCAACGACGTCATCACCGTCGCCAAGGTCGTGGAGCTGCTGCACACCGCGACGCTCGTGCACGACGACGTGCTGGACAGCGCCAGCGTGCGGCGACGCATCGAGACCATCAACAACCTCAGCGGCGTCGAGACCGCGGTCCTGCTCGGGGACTACATCTACGCCAAGGCGTTCCACATGGCCGTGCAGCTGCAGGACCCGACCGCGGCGCGCTGGCTGGCGGAGACGGTCCGCGTGATCTGCCAAGGTGAGATCACCCAGATCTTGCACCGCTTCGACTACCAGTGGAGCGAAGACCGCTACTTCACGGTGATCGCGGAGAAGACCGCGAGCCTGTATGCGGCGGCTTGCCGCCTCGGCGGCTGCTACGCAGGCGATGACGTGGCGCAGGCCAGCGAAGGGCGCCTCCGCGCGCTCGAGGAATACGGCCTCGAGCTCGGGATCGCGTTCCAGATCGTGGACGACTGCCTCGACCTCGACGGCGACGAGGCGGTGGTGGGCAAGTCGCTCGGGACGGACCTGAGCAAGGGCAAGATCACGCTGCCGATGCTGTATTTGCTCCGCGACGACGGGCAGGCCAGGCGCTTCCAGGAGCTGCTCGGCACCAGCGAGGCCGAGGGGCTGCGTCGCTTGCGCGCGGAGTTCCCGCTGGAGCACGCGATCGCCTACGCCATGGAGGAGGCCCAGCGTCGGATCGCCAAGGCGCAGGCGTGCCTGTCGCAGCTGCCGCCTGGGCCTGCGCGGGACGCCCTCGACAAGCTCGCGGGCTTCGTGCTGACTCGGCGGGTCTGACCGCGTCAGCGCGCCCGCCGCGCTGGAGCGGGGCTGCCTGCAGCGAGGAAACCCTCGCCTCCCCGCGGCTCGGCGCGGTCGTTAGGGTTGGTCGCGCGGCGCGCAATTTCGCGCGCGCCGGAGCGTTTCGAATGTCCAGTTTGTCCCGGCGTGCGTCGGTCCTACGATCCCGATCTGTGTCTCGATTGGCTAACGCGATGAAGAACCCAGCGGCTTGGTGTCTGCTCTTGATGCTCGGCGCTTGCGGCGAGGCCGACCAGGCCTCGTTCAGCGCGCCGCGGACGGTGTCCAAGGACAAGCGGCCGATGGTCTGGGAGGCGTCCCTCCGCGACCGGCTGGGGGTCCGCTCCATGGGCGCTGCCAAGGCGCCGAAGGCCGCTGGGAGCGAGGTCCGCGCGACTACGCCGGCAGGCTGGGAAGAACTCCCTGCGAACCCGCAGCGGTTCCGCAACGCGGTGTGGCGAGTCTCAGGTGAGCCGCAGACGGACTGCTATCTAACGGTCGGCGTCGGCGGCGGGGTCTCGTTCAACCTGAAGCGCTGGTATGTGCAGCAGTTCGGCAAGGCCACGGCGCCGTCCGTCGACGAGCTGCCGCAGGTCGCGTTCTGTGGGCAGCAAGGCCGCCTGGTCGAGCTGGACGGCACGATGGGGCAGAAGGAGCAGTGGGCGGCGCTGATCGCGTTCTTCAACGAGGGCGAGCAGGTGACGTCGCTGAAGTTCACGGGGCCGCAGGACGTCGTCGCGGCCCAGCGCGACCGGTTCTTGTCGTTGGCGTCGTCGATCCGGCTCGCCGCGGGCGGCGCGCCTGCCGCGGCGCCCGGCGCCGGAGCGGTCGACCCGCAGCAGCCGCTGCCGCCGGGCCACGCGCCGGTCGGCGCGCAGGCACAGGCGCCGTACACGGCGAAGACTCCGGCGGGCTGGCAGGCCAAGGCCGGGTCACGGCGCATCCTCCACCACACGTTCGGCGCGAACGGCGAGGTCTACATCAGCCAGCTAGGCGGCGACCTGCGCCAGATGCTCGACATCTGGCGCTTCGAGCTGCAGCTCGAGGCGATGACCGACGCCGAGTTCGCGGCGCTGCCTAAGGCGGCCTTCCTCGGCGACGACGCCGTGCTCATGGACCTGGCCGGCGATTGGCGGGGGATGACGGGCGCGCAGATCGACGGCGCGCGCCTGCTCGTGGCCGCCAGGCTCGACGGGGACGCGATCACGTTTTGTAAGTTAGTCGGACCGAGCGCTGAGGTCGCAGCCCAGCGCGCCGCGTTCGTACAGTTCTGCGGGTCGGTGAGGAAGCGATGAGCGCGACGGACGTCACGAAAGAGAGCAAGTCTCCCGGGCGCAGGCTCGCCGCGATGGTGATCCAGACGTTGGGCTCGATGAGGCTCGCCGTCGCGCTGCTCGTCCTGCTCGGGCTGCTGACGTGGCTCGGCACGCTCGCGCAGATCGGGGACGGCCTCTGGAAGGTGCAGAAGGAGTACTTCGAGTCGTGGTTCCTGATCGCGGACCTTGAGCTCGGCTGGTGGGGCCAACCCGTGCTGGCAGACGAGAGCGGCCGCGGCTTCGTGCTGCGGATCCCGCTGCCAGGCGCGTATCCGGTCATGGCCCTGTTGTTCTTGAACCTGATGGTCGGCGGCATGCTCCGGATGAAGTGGAGCCTGCGCAACATCGGCGTGCTGGTCGTGCACGTAGGGATCGCGCTGCTGCTGCTCGCCGGCTTCGTCAAGATGGAGTTCTCGTACTCCGGCGGGCTGGCGCTGTTTGAGGCGCCGGCCGCGGGCGAAGGCGACGAATCCCGCGCCTACGAGTCGTCGACCTTCGTCAGCTTCCACGACTACGAGCTCGCGCTGCTCAAGGACCGCGGCGACACCGTCGAGGAGCGGGTCGTCGCCGAGAGCGAGGTGCTCGGCGCGGTGGACGGCACGGTCACGCTCACGGGCGACGGGCTGCCGTTCAAGGTGCAGGTGCATCACTGGATGGAGCGCTGCGAGCCGCAGGCCAAGGGACCGATGGTGCGCACGACGGCGCCGGTCCTCGACGACCCCGCCGGCGGCCCGGGGGTGTTCCTCCGCCAGCTGCCGCCGCTGCCCGAGCGGAGCGCCAACACCGCTGGCGCCTACGTGACGGTGCTCACCGACGCGGGCGATCGCTTCGACGGGATCGTCTACGGCGCCGAGCGGCTGCCGTATCAGAAGCAGCGGTTCCCGTTCACGTTTGAGCTTGACGGCGCCAGGTGGGCGATCGACTTGCGGCGCGTCATCTATGACCTGCCCTTCCACGTCCGCCTCAAGAGCTTCGTCAAGCGCGACCACCCCGGGACGCTGACCGCCGCAGACTATCGCAGCAAGGTGGTCATCCCCGAAGAGGGGGAGCGCGAGGCGCAGATCTACATGAACAACCCGCTCCGTAAGGACGGGTTCGTGATGTACCAGACCAGTTGGGGGCCCCAGATCAACGGCCGCCCGAACGGCGGGCCGCCGTGGTACTCGGTCTTTGAAGTCGCGGAGAACCCCTCTGATAAATGGCCGGAGTACGCCTGCTGGGTGATCGCGCTCGGGCTCATTCTCCACTTCACCATGAAGCTAAAGCGGTTCCTCGGGTCCTCGACTCGTCGCACCCTCACGCAAGGATAAACACTCGATGACCACCATGAAGACGCGCGCGCTGTGGTTCGCCCTGTTGGCATGGGTCGCGACCTTCACCGCCTGCAGCCGGCCTGCTCCGCGCCTGGACGGAGAAGCCACGCGCACCCTGCCGTGGAGCGACGAGCTCGTCGAGCAGGTCGCCTCAACCCCGGTGCAGGCCGAAGGTCGGGTCAAGCCGCTGTCGGTGCTCGCCGCCTTCACGCTCTATGACGTGCACGGCCGCCGCGACCTGAAGTACTCGATTCCGGGGCCTGACGGCTCGCAGCAGAAGGTGACCCTGGAGCCGACCGAGTGGCTGCTCGATGTCTGGTGCTACCCGCGCCAAGCTGCGCGATACCCGCTGTTCCGCATCGAGAACGTCGGCGTCATGGACGCGCTCGGCTTCGCGAACAACGGCCAGCGACAAGACTTCGAGTACCTGAGCTACGCGCAGATCTACGAGGTCGTCGACAAGCTCCAGGAGCTCGCCCAGCGCTACAGCGGCATCGAGCAGCGCGAGCGCAGCGCGGTCCAGGAGCACATCCTGTCGCTGTGGGGGGACTTCCTCAAGTACGACCGGCTGCAGCGCCAGATGGGCGCTTTGCACTACACGATCCCAGTCGAAGAGCCGGCGCTGCAGCAGCTGTTCGGTGCGGAGCGCGTCAATTTTGGTCGCGTCGTCGCGAACGCCGTTGGCTTCAAGCGCATGCTCGAGGCGCAAGATCCGCAGATGCGCGACGCGCCGAAGGGGCTGCTGGACGTCGCAGAGTTCGTGGGCAAGGCGATCACCAATGACGACGACGGCGCGGGCCTCCTCGCGCCGGTGGCTAGCGGCGAAGTGGCTAGCCGCGAAGAGGCGGAGAGCTGGCTGACGCTCGGCGCGGGCTTGGAGCAGGTCATCAAGGGCGCCGAGGGGCCGCTGAAAGACACCTTGCTGAGCCTGCAGCGCGCGGTGTCGGCCGACGCGCTCGGGACCAAGGAGTCCGCGTTGCTGGCTTACCGTGAGGCGTCGGTTCAGGCTGCGATGCAGGGTCCCGACTACGACCACGACAAGATCGAGCTGGAGACCTACTACTACCGCGCGGCGTGGCACTACCAGTCGATCCACTGGTTCTTGTTCGCGTTCGTGCTGGCGGCCGTCTGCTGGCTAGTCCCGCGCAGCAAGCTGCTCTGGGGCGCGAGCCTCGGCGTCACCGTCCTGGCGCTGGGGATGCTCAGCTACGACGTCGTGCTCCGGTGTCTGATCACCGAGCGTCCGCCGATCAAGAACCTCTACGACACGTTCTTGTTCATCGCCGCGGTCGGCGTGCTGTTGGCCGTGATCACCGAGATCGTGTTGCCGCGCCGGATCGCGCTCGCGGCAGCGCCGGTCACGGGCGCGCTGTTGGTGATGTTCGCGCGGATGTTCGAGGTGGCCGACGGGTCGGACACGATGAACCCGCTGGTCGCCGTGCTCGACAGCAACTTCTGGCTGGCGACCCACGTCACGACGATCAACATCGGCTACGCGGCCGGGCTGGTCGCCGCGCTGCTGGCCAACGTCTGGATCCTGATGCGCGTGCTGCGCATCGCGCACCCGGACGACGCGTCCGCGAAGTCGCTGGTGCGGATGGTCTACGGCGTCACATGCTTCGGCCTCGCGTTCGCCGTCGTCGGGACGATCCTCGGCGGCGTCTGGGCCAACGACTCATGGGGCCGCTTCTGGGGGTGGGACCCTAAGGAGAACGGCGCGTTGATGATCTGCCTCGCCCAGGTGGCGCTGCTGCACGCGCGCTTCAGCGGGCTGGTGCGGGACTTCGGGTTCGTGGTCTGGTCGGCGATCACCGGCGCGGTGGTCGTGTTCTCCTGGTTCCACGTCAACCTGCTGGGCATCGGCCTCCACAGCTACGGCTTCTCCTCGGGGCTGCGCGACGCGGTCTGGACGAGCTACGTGGTCCAGCTCGGGTTCGTGCTGGTAGGCACGGTCGACGTGCTGCTGCGCCCGAACCCTGCCCGCGTGAAGCGAGCGGCGAGCGCCGCCGCCGCGGCGCCTGCGTCCTGACGGTTTAGGGCAGCTGGACTGCCCGTCCGT
>JAYYEE010000223.1:0-4294 GCA_036160175.1 Planctomycetota bacterium | reverse complement strand
GAGCACCCCATTAAGACGGAGTTGCCGTTGGCCGACCGGCGGACAGGCCCGGTCACAAGTGCCGACCGTCAGGACCGGTTGGAGCTCCTGGAGGCGGCCTTGAGCAGGCTGTCCGAAGACCACCGCAACGTGATCCTGAGGATCAAAATCGAGGGCCTTTCGGCTCGTGCGGTCGCCGAAAAGCTGGGCCGCACGGAGAACGCGGTGCACCTGCTGCTCAGCCGCGCGCTCAAGCGGCTCGCAGAGGAGCTGAAGCTGTGAGCGAGGTCGGCCCAGACCCCTCGCCAGAGGAGGACCCGCGCCACTCCGACGCCGACCGTCGCATGGCCGAGCTGCTCCGTGGCGGCAGCGGCACGGCGGACCTCCGGCGCGCGCTCGAAGGCGAAGACAGCGCCGAATCCACGGACGTGCTGTCGCGGCTAAACGCGCTCGACTTCGTCGAACAGATCGTCGGCAGTGACCATGACCTCCCCGAGCGCATCGGCGGCTATGAGATCAAGGGGCTGCTCGGTCGCGGCGGCATGGGGACGGTCTATCTTTGCTGGCAGAAGGAGCTCGAGCGAGAGGTCGCGCTGAAGGTGCTGTCTCGCGAGTTCACGGCTGACCCGACGATGCGCAAGCGGTTTCGCGCCGAGGCGCGCGCGACTGCGGCCCTGCACCACCGGCACATCGTGCCGATCTACGACTACGGCGAGGCGCAGGGGATGCTGTTCTTCGCGATGGAAAGCGTCGACGGCATGAGCCTCGACAAGCACGTCAGCACCGCGCGTCGCGTCGGCAAGCAGCCGATGGAGCCGCTCGAAGCCGCGCGGCGCTTCGCCGGGGTGGCGGACGCGCTCGGGTTGGCGCACAGGCGGCGATTGCTCCATCGTGACGTCAAACCTGGGAACATCCTCGTCGCCGCCGACGGCACGCTGGCGCTGACCGACTTCGGCCTCGCCAAGGCGCTAGACCGGGCGTCCGCGCATTTGACGTCCAAGGACGGCGGGTTCCTCGGCACGCTCCACTACGCATCCCCCGAGCAGGCGCTCGGGCGCGAGCTGACGCCCGCGAGCGACCTCTACTCGCTGGGCGTGACGATGTTTGAAGCCGTCTCGGGGCAGCTCCCGATCGCTGGAAAGAGCACCGAAGCGCTGCTCCAGTCGATCCTTCACGGGCAGCGACAACGCCTCCGGGACTTCATCCCGAAGCCGCCGCGAGACCTCGAGGCGGTGTTAGACAAGCTGCTGTCACGGGAGGGGCGAGACCGCTACCAGGACGGGGAGGCGCTCGCTCGCGACCGGTTGCGCATCGCGGACGGCGAGCCGGGCCACATCCGGCGGATCCCGTTGCACGTCCGCGCGTGGCGCCGCGCCCGAAAGAACCCGCTGCTCGCCGGGGCGCTGCTCGCGGTGGGGATCTTCTTGATCGCGACGCTGGCGCTTTTGAGTGGGTTGATCAAAGAGCAAGGCCGCGGCCGCGAGTCCCGTTACGAGAACCAGCTGGTCGCGATCGAGCGGAGCGTCAGCGAGGAGCCCGGCTCGCCGTGGGGCCCACGCCCGTTGTTCTACAGCCTCACCGGGACGAGGGTCCCTAATCAGCGAGCGAGCGAGCAGATCCTGGCGACCATGGCGGCCGCGAGCGAGGAGATGCCCGACGACGAGCGCGTCGAGGCGATGCGCGCGGCCTACGAATCGGATCCCAGCCCCGAAGCGAGCCTGTATCTGGAGGTCGGCCGCGGATTTGAAGCGCGCCGGCTCTTTGACGCAGCGATCGTCGAAGCGGTGGCGCAGCGCGCCGCCGGGGACCCGGCGGCAGATCTGCGTCTGTATAGGCTCTACCTCGGCCGCGGCGTCGCGGAGCTGACGGCGTCGGTGGCCCTCCCAGATGACGCGCGCACCGACCTGGAGCTGGCGTCGTTCCTCAGGCCTGGCGCGGCGTTCCCGCTCGCGCTGCTCGACATGCTCGAGGTGGTGCAGAGCGAAGACGTCGCCGCCGCGGTGACGCGGCTGCGTGACCGGATGGTCGCGGCGCCACCGGAGCGCGCGTGGACCGTCGGGATGTTGCTTTGGTCGGCCTCCGGGTTTCGGCCGATCGTGGCGAGCAACCTGATGGACTTTGACTTGGAGCATGGTCGGCAGCGGGCGATCCACGAATTGGCTGTGGAGCTGCTCGATGAGCAGCCAGACACGTGGGTCCCCGAAGGCGCTCCGACGGGTCTCGCGGCGAAGTTCGCCGAGCTCTGCGGTCGCGCGCTTGGAAGTCGAGCAGACCCCGCCGTGCTGCGGTCCATCACTTCGCCGCTGGCGAGCGGGGTGGAGAGCGCCGTTCGGCCAGGCGCGGCCATGAACGGCTGGCGCTTTTTGCCGCAGCTCATCTCGCGCCCAGGTCAGCGTGGCCCGCTGCTGGACCAACGGCAGGAGCCGCTCTCTGCGGAGCTGCAGCTCGCCACTTGGCGGTGCTTGCTCGCGCTTGAGCCGAAGTCCGCGCTCATCCAGCTTTGGCTCGGGCGCTTCGACGAGTTCCGCAGCGAGAACCCAGGCTTGCGCGGCGTGATCGAGGTGGCGGCGCGCATGCACCTCTTGGCGGCTTCGGACGAAGCGCGGTTCTGGGCCGACCGGTGGGTGGCGACAGCGGGCCGCGACCCGGCGGCGCTGCTCTGTCGAATGCAGGTCAACCTCGTCGAGGGCTTGCTGCCCGCCGCGCAGGACGACGCGATCGCCGCGGTCCAACGGGCGATCGAGCCGACGCAGGCCCTGCAGCAGGTCATCCAGTTGGTCGAAGCGCAGGTCGCGCGGTCGGCGCCTGGCGCGGCAGCTGGGATGGCGGAGATGGCTGCGAGCTTCCGTGACCTCCTGGCCGGGCGCACGTCTGCAGCGAAGGGGGGGCGATGAGCGCGCTGCCCCGACGCCGTTACGGCGCCGTGGCGTGGGCGGCGGGCGCCTTGGTCCTGCTCGCGCTCGTCGTGACCCTGAAGTGGGGCGGGCGGAGCGTCGGCGACGCGCCGCAGCCGCGCGCGTCCCGCCCGGCGGCCTCGCCGTTGGCCCCGATGCCGGAGCTGATGCAGGCGCCTGCGCAGCCGAGCGCGCAGGAGATGATCCGCGGCGTGGTGCGCCTGCCGAGCGGGGAGGCGGCGCCAGGAGCTACGGTCACGTTGCACCGGCTGCTCACGGGTTGGCCCGAGTGGCGGAAGACGCGCGTCGACACGGCGATCACGGATGAGCAGGGCCGGTTCCAATTCGGGGTCTCGCGTCGCTACGGACACCTGGTTGAGTTCGAGAGCGCGCGGTTCGCCGGCGGGCTCCGCCAAGTCGCAGCGTTCGAGCAGCTGCTCGAACTCCAGCTCCGTCCTGGTTACTCCCTCGTCGGGAACGTGCTCAATGACGTCGGCGCGCCGGTGCCCACCGCGCGCGTCTCGATCGAGCCCGCGGTGCGCGACAATCGCCGGCCGCGCAGCGTGTACAAGGCCGCGGACGGCTCTTATCGCTTCGACGGGGTCGCGGCGGGCCCCGCGCGAATGGTCGCGAGGCATGAGTCATGGCAGCCGGTCACGGCCCCGGCGATCCTCATCGGTGATCGCCGCGACGCCGAGTTCCGCTTCGAGCGTCCCACGATGGCGCCGCTGCGCGGCGTCGTCGTTAGCGCAGGGACCGGTGAGCCGGTCGAAGGCGCAACCATTGAGCTGGTTCCGATTGACCAGAGCTTGGGACTCGTCGACGCGGCCGCGACCTCGAGCGCGTCGGACGGCAGCTTCGTGATCGAGGGGCTGCCGCGCGGCAGCATGCAGCTCTGGGTCCGGCACCCGTCGTTTGGAGCCGTGAGCCGGACGCAAGCCATCGGCGCGGCCGCCGCAGAGATCAGCGTCGAGTTGCCGAACCGGACCGAGGTGCGCGGAGTGGTGCGGGCGAGGACGGAGGGCGCGTTCCGCGGGGGCGAGGTGCTACAGCTGCGAGACAGCGCAGGAGAGCTGCTGTACGCGACCGTCTCCGGCGGCGGCGCCTTCGCGTTTGCCGGCGCGGCCTCGCCGGGCGTCGCAGAGATCACCTGCGTCGTCGGGGGCTTGTCCTTCCGCACGATGAACGGCGCCTCGGTGAGTGTCCGCTTGGGCGAAGGAGACGTGAATTCACTCACGGTCGACGTTCAAGCCGCGCCGATCATCCGCGGTCGCTTCCTCGACGAGGCCGGCTCGCCGGTCGCGGGCGTCGCGCTGGTGAGCACCCAACAGCTCGACGAAAACGTCCAGCTCCTCGGTGACGCTGCGAAGTCGTTCGACCTGTTGCGCGCTGGCAACCGGCTCGTGCACATGACGGACCGG
>JAYYEE010000222.1:0-4731 GCA_036160175.1 Planctomycetota bacterium | reverse complement strand
ATCATTGAGCTGTGCAACCAAGTGCGGAAGCCGGTCATCACGGCCACGCAGATGCTCGAGACGATGATCGCAAACCCGCGGCCGACCCGCGCCGAGGCGAGCGACGTGGCCAACGCGATCTATGACGGCACCTCAGCGGTGATGCTGTCGGGCGAGACGGCGTCCGGGAAGTATCCGGTCCGGACCGTCCGCACGATGGAGAAGATCGTCCGATCGGCCGAGAAGCAGGCATACGTCGCCATGGGCGACCGCCGCCGCCGACTCACGGGGAGGATCACGCCGACCGAGGCGACGGTGCGGGCGGCGGCGTATGCGGCCTACAACACCAGCGCGCGGCTGATCGCGTGCTACACCGAGACCGGGGCGACGCTGATGCAGCTCGCTGGCGAGCGCCCGCCGACCCACATCATCGGCTTCACGCCGTCGCGGCGGACCGTGCAGCGCATGGCGCTGGTGTGGGGGGTCATCCCGCGGAAGATCCGTCCCGGCCGGACCAGTCACGCGCTGACCCTGGACGGAGACCGGATCATGCGCGAAGAGGGGATGGTCAAGCCCGGCGAGACCATCGTGCAGATCGCGGGAACGGTCCGGCAGGCTGGTTTGGCGAACACTATGAGCATCCGGACGCTCTGACCGGGGGGCGGTTCGCCGGGGCCGCTGGGCCCCCTGGGGCGGCGGCTTCGAACCGGGGAGCAGCCGGTGCTGGGCGGTCCTTTGGGAGCTGGCCGGCGTGGGGGGGCGCTTCGCCGTTGACATGGCGGGTCGTCTCGCTAGGCTTTTTCGCCCCTTTCCGGTGTCGGCAGCCCCGGCTGACGACGCCCTCGTCGACGTAACTGATCATGACCAAGACCACTTTCGCCACCGTCGAGACCAACCACGACGCCATGAACACATGGCGCGTGATCGACGCTACCGGCAAGACCCTCGGCCGCATGGCGACCGAGATCGCGACGATCCTGATGGGCAAGCACCGTCCGGACTACACGCCGCACATCCTGGTTGGCGAAGGCGTGATCGTGACCAACGCCGACAAGATCAAGTTGACCGGCAACAAGGCCAACACGCGGGTCTACACCTTCTACACGGGTCACCCCGGCGGCCTGCGTGAGAAGGTCCTCGGCGAATACATGGAGTCTGCACCGGAGGAGGTCGTTCGCCTCGCCGTGCGCCGCATGTTGCCGAAGAACCGCATCGCGCGCCGCATGATCTCGCGCCTCAAGGTCTACCGCGGCGAGGCCCACCCGCACGCCGCGCAGAAGCCGGCTCAGCACAGCTAACCCGTCGATCGAAGCAGGAATACCATCGTGGCAGTAGTTAACCCGTACATCTGGGGCACCGGTCGCCGCAAGACGTCGACGGCGCGCGTCCGCATCAAGCCGGGCACCGGCAAGTTCATGGTCAACGGCAAGGAGGTCGACGCCTTCTTTGTCACCGAGGACACTCGTCGCGCGGCCGTCGAGCCGCTCAACGTCACCGAGACCCGCAACAACTACGACGTGTGGGTCAACGTCAACGGCGGCGGCGTCACCGGCCAAGCCGGCGCGACCAGCCTCGGAATCGCGCGCGCGCTGCGCAGCGAGAACGAGAACTTTGAGGGCACGCTGCGGGAGCACGGCCTGCTGACGCGCGACAGCCGCGAGGTGGAGCGCAAGAAGTACGGCCGCCACAAGGCCCGTCGTTCGACGCAGTTCTCGAAGCGCTAAGCGCTCGAGTGGCCCAGCTCGCCTTCATGGCGAGCCAGCGCGCCTGCTTGGCGCGCCCAGCGCGCCTGCTTGGCGCGCCCAGCGCGCCTTCGAGGCGAGCCCAGCGCGCCTGCATGGCGAGCCACGCGCGCCGATTCGGCGCGCCCAGCGCACACCCGATGTGGCGCGCGCTCACCATGGAGCCCGGCTGCGGATCCGTATACGCTTGCTCATCCGCGGGCGCTGCGCGCCCAAGACCTGCACCATGGCTGGCCACTCTCATTCCGCAAACATCCGGTTCCGCAAGGACCGGGTGGACGCCAAGCGCGCGAAGACATTTTCCAAGCTCTCGCGGATGATCACCGTCGCGGCGAAGGAGGGCGGCGGAGACGCCGACGCCAACGCCAAGCTGCGCCTCGCGCTCGATAAGGCGCGCGTCTTGAGCATGCCGAAAGAAGGCATCGAGCGCGCGATCAAGAAGGGCACGGGCGAAGGCAGCATCGGCGACTTCGAGGAGATCGTCTACGAGGGCTACGGTCCCGGCGGCGTCGCCGTGATCATGGACGTGTTGACAGACAACCGAAACCGTTCGGCGGCCGACGTCCGCATGATCATGGAGAAGTGCGGCGGCAACCTCGGTCAGAGCGGCGCGGTCAACTGGATGTTCGAGCGCCGCGGCCGCTGGGTCGTCCCGAAGGCGCGCGAAGCGGGCGAAGATTGGACGGAGGAGACCCTGATGGAGGTTGTCCTCGAGGTCGGGGCCGACGACCTGCTCGAGGACGGCGACGTCTTCGTCGTCCTCAGCGCGCCGAACGCCTTTGGCGCCGTCAACGCTGGACTCGCGGCCGCTGGCGTCACGTTCCGGGCCGCTGGCCGTGCCCGCGACGCGACGCAGCGGACCGCGGTGACGGACGCTGACGTCGCCGTGAAGTTGATGAAGATGATCGACGGTTTGGAAGACAACGACGACGTGCAAGAGATCTTCACCAACGAAGAGCTCTCTGCGGACGTCCTTGAGGCTCTGGAGGGTTGAGTTTGGCGGATTCAAAACGGTGGTTCTGGGTTGGTTCACGACCCGAAGTGTTGACGGCGCTCTGCGAGGTGTTTGGAGGGCCGCCGGTCGACGGCGGACTCGACGTCGCACAGGGGGACACCGTGGTGGTGGACCCCAAGGCTGAGCGCGAGGCGCAGGCGATGCTGCCGCATGGGCACGCCTACAGCGGCGTCCGTGAGCTCAAGCAGCTGCGCGGCGTCGCGGTCTACGTGCTCGTCGATGAGGGCGACGCGATCGGCGTGCAGCTCGCCCGGTTCGCGCTGGCGGACGGGGTGCTGACGCTGGGCAAGGACGGCGCCGTCGGCGTCGACGAGCTGCGCTTCGGCGGGCGCGCGCCGCGCCGGCCTTCGGTCGACACGCTGCTCGAGCGCTTGCAAGGCGAGGCCGGCGAAGGCGGCGAGGAGAACAGCCTGCAGCGCTTGATGCGCTTCGAACGTGAGGACAGCCTCCTGACCAAGCTGCAAGACCCTGAGACCGGCTTGTTCAACGGGCACTACGCGACGCTCAAGCTCGACGAAGAGTGGAAGCGCGCGCACCGCTTCCACCAACCGCTCTCGCTGCTCCTGCTGGATCTCGGGTTTCCTGGGGAACTGAGCGACGTGGATCGCCGCGCCGCGCTCGCCGAGGCCGCGGGAGTGTTCCTCAACGAATGCCGTGACATCGACGTGCTCGCGCGGTTCTCGCCAGAGGTGTTCCTCTTCTTGCTGCCGGGCACGGGAGCCTCTGGCGCGCAGGTGCTCGCGGATCGAATCGTCCAGTCGCTCTCGGACCGCCTCAAAGGGCTGGTCGCGGCGCGCCCGGCCGGTGGCCTCGCCTCGGTGCCTTCTGGAGACATCTCGGACCGCAAGCGGTTCGTCGCCGTCGCCGAGGCCTGCCTCGAGCGCGCCCAAGCCGACGGCGAGGGCGGCGTCCGCAGCTCCTGGCAGTAGGCCCGCCGTAAACCGGGCGCGCGCAGTCGGTCCGCTGCGTGCGAGCCGTCTGCGCAGCGGTCCACGAGCGGCGTCTGCGGTGGGCTAGCGCGGCGATTCTGCTGGATGGACGTTCGACTCTTTGGGCAGGCGTCGCTACCGTCTTTGCCCCCGAAGCCATGAACATCCACGAGTATCAGGCCAAGCAGGTCTTGGCGAAGTTCGGCGTGCCGGTCAGCAAGGGCATCCCTTGCACGACCGCCGACGAGGTCCACAAGGCATACGACGAGCTCGGCGAATCGCTCGCCGTCGTCAAGGCACAGATCCACGCCGGCGGCCGCGGCAAGGCTGGCGGCGTCAAGCTCGTCCGCTCCGCTGATGAAGCGAAGGCCGTCGCCGAGGACTTGCTCGGCAAGACGCTTGTGACCCACCAGACCGGCCCCGAGGGCCGCGTCGTGCAGACCCTTTACGTTGAAGCCGGCAGCGACATCGACCGCGAGCTCTACCTCGCGGTAGTCATGGACCGCGCCGCGCAGGCGCCTGTCGTGATCGCGTCCGCCGAGGGCGGCGTCGACATCGAGGAGCTCGCCGAGACGCGCCCCGAGGCGATCGCGCACCACCGCGTGCACCCGGTCAAGGGCCTGCTGCCGTTCCAGGCCCGCGCGATCGCCAAGCACTTGGGCTTGGAGGGCGACCAAGCGAAGGCCGGCCAAAAGCTGGTCGCGAGCCTCGTCAGGGCGTTCATGGCGACCGATTGCTCGCTCGCTGAGATCAACCCGATGATCGTCACCGCGCAAGGCGAGGTAAAGGCGTTGGACGCCAAGATGGGCTTCGACAGCAACGCGCTGTACCGCCACCCGGACATCCTGGAGCTGCGCGACCTCAACGAAGAGGACCCCAAGGAGATCGAGGCGAAGAAGTTCGACCTCAGCTACATCGCGCTCGACGGCAACATCGGCTGCATGGTTAACGGCGCCGGCCTCGCCATGTCGACGATGGACGTGATCCAGCTCAAGGGAGGCAGCCCGGCGAACTTCCTCGACGTCGGCGGCGGCGCCAACAAAGAGCAGGTCACCAACGCGTTCAA
>JAYYEE010000221.1:0-4417 GCA_036160175.1 Planctomycetota bacterium | reverse complement strand
CCCGCGGAGACGACCCTCAGTCGTCCTGGTTTTGCGCGGCCTCAGCCGCGGCGATCATCTCTTCGAGCACTTCCTCAATCTGCGACTCACCGCGGATGTTGGTGTGCTTGATGATGCCTTCGTGGTCGATGTAGTAGAGCGTCGGCCAACCGCGAACGCGCCAGTCGTCGCTGATCTTCGGCTCGTTCGCCTCGTTGCGGAAGCTCCGCCACGTGACGCCCATCTCCTTCTGCTTCTCCTTGTAGAGCTTCATGCCGGCCTCGGTGTTCGTGCGATCCGAGTTGACGCCGATGAGCGCAAAGGGACGGTCCTTCCACTTATCCACGAGCGACCGCTCGTGCGGGATCATTGCCCGGCAAGGTGGTCACCAGAAGCCCCAGAAGTCCAGCAGGACGACCTTGCCGCGGTAGTCGCTGAGCTTGAACGAGACGCCTTCGACGTCGACGCCGTCGATCTCCGGCGCGACCGAGCCGATCGCGAGCTTCTTGACCTCGACGAGCGCCTCCTTGGCCTCGGCGAGCAGGTCGGCGTCCTTCGTCAGCTCTTGGACCTTCTCGAGGTCGGCGACCGCGCCTTCGCTGTCATCACGACCCATCAGCTGACGGGCGCGCGCGAGCAGCGCCTTGACGCGGATGTCGTTGACCTCGTGGTTGTCCGCGATGTCATTGAGCAGAGACATCGCCGGGCGGCCCGCCATGCGCGCGACGCGCGGCAGGTAGTCGACGACGTCGCCGATGGCCTTGCTCTCGACGTGATCCGACGCCAGCGTCTTGACCGCCCACTTGACCGCGTTGCGCTCGCTGCTGGCGTTCTTGAGGATGAAGCCGAGGAACGGCACGGCGTCGTCCTTGCCGGCGTACTCCTGGGCGAACTCCTGCGCTGACTCGACGAACTCCTTCGTCGGCTGTCGATAGGCAGAGCGCGGGACGCGCTCCCCAGCCTCGCGGGCCGCCTTGACCCGGGCCTGGAGTTCGTCCTGGAACTTGGACATCGCTTGCGCGAAGTCCTTGGCCAGCTTGGCGTAGGCCGCTTGCGGATCCTGCTGCAGCGCCGCGAGCGCGCCGCACTCGGCGGCGGCGAACGCAGGGCTCGACAACAAGAGCGCAGCAGCGAGAGCGGGTCTCAACATAGCTATGCTTCCTAGAGGGTCAGGTTCTGCGCGGCGACGAACGGGCGACGCCGCGATCTGCGCCCTACCATAGCCGGAAACCCCCCGCAGAACCCGAAGAAGGCGCAGCGACGCGGGGCCAAGCGACGAGAAAGCCGGGCGACGAGGTCCAGCTTCTGAGCGGACGCGCCGCGACCGTCAGGCTCGCCCGGCCCGGGAGACGACCCGGGCCGGCGGGGCGCAGCCGCTACTTCCCGCCTGCGCCCGCGCCGTCGCCAGCGTCCGCCGGCTTCGGCTTCACGAGGTCGACGCGCTGGGGCTTGAGCTTCTCGAAGAGCGCCTTGTCGATGACGTAGTACCACGGGCCGAAGCGCTTGGTCAGCTGGTCGGCCTCCTCTTGCCCCGTCGTCACCTGACCGTCGTAGGCCGTCCACGCAGACGCCGCCTCGTCGATCGCGTCTTCGTCGGCGAGCGCCGCGCTGCTGACGTCCTTCGCCGGTCCGTCGCCGCCTGGCTTGCCGTCGGCGCCGAAGCTCATGACAAAGAAGGCATCGCCCTCCTGCGTGAACTGGAAGTCGTTGCCCCACGGGTCGGGGACGAGCTCCTTCAGCAGCGGCTCCCCCTCCGCGGGCTTCTGCGCCAACGCTGCGAGGTCCGCAGGCAGCGCGCCCTCATTGGCGAGCTTGAAGGCCTTGATCGCCGCGACGATCGCCTCGACCGTCGTGCGCGCCTGGCGACGCTTGTCGAGCTCCGCCTGCTCGAGGCGCGCGCCCTCGGGCTTGTCGAGCAGAGCCTCGACGAACTCCGCGGTGACCATCAGGTACCGGTTGTTGGCAGCGGGCTTCTTGTCGGCGGCGGCGCCTTCGTCGCTGCCGATCCCGGACGTGACCTCGTCGCCCTCGCCGTAGACGAGCTCGCCGAAGCGCAGCGTGTAGCGCACGCCGCTCTTGGTCTCGAAGATCAGGTCGCCTTCGTTGCTGACCAGCTTCCCGCCCGCGAGGAAGAAGCCCTTGGACTGCAGCTGCTGCCGCAGGACCTGGGCCTCAAAGCCGTTCGCGCGCTCGAGCCGCGCGGTGAGCCCCTCGGGCTTCGGGCGCACGCCGACGATCTTGATCTCGCCGAGCGTGTTGCCGATCTCCGTCGCCTTCTCCACGTTGGTCACTTCGGTCGCCGCGTCGAGCCCGACGAACGCGAACTTGTTGTCGTCGCCCTTCTCTAGCACGAGACGATCGCCCTTGACGATCTGCCCCTTCTGCTCGTCGACCGCGTAGTTGTCGAAGACGATCTTGTTGACGTTCCAAGACTGCGCCTTGAGCAGGTCCGTCTCGATCCAGTCCGCGAACTGCGTCGAGAGCGCGCCCTGCAGCTTGGTCTTGTAGATGCGCTTCTTGCCGGGCAAGCGGCAGTAGAACGTGCCCGCCTTGCCCTCGACCTCGTCGCCGACGATCAGGTCGGCGAGCACGTTGCCCGCCTTGTCCTTGAGCTTGAGGCGCTTGCCGCGCCCCTCGGTCTCGACGCCTTCGGCGAGCGGGTCGACCAGGCCGTATTCGGCGTGGCGGCCCTTGGCGTCGCCGACCACCGCGTCCTTCTTCAGGCCGATCAGCATCGAGGCGGCCTTGCCCATCTGGTCGTTGGCGTCGGCGGGGTAGTTGCCGTGCGACGGGATCCGCCAGACGGCGTCGTCGTCGCGCTTGACCGCGAAGGCGTAGATGTCGCTCGACGACTCGCGGAACGCGGTCACCTCCAGCTCGTTGATGGCGTCACCGTCCGTGAACGCAGGGAAGAACACCTCCCCTTGGTCATCGAACAGGTCGAGCCGGACCTCGCCCGGCTTCATCGAGACGGCCAGCGCGGTGACCGCCACAGCGGCCGCCAGCGCGGCCCCGGTCTTAGCGAACTCGTTCATCAGTTGGACCCTCCGACGAGGCGGTTGCGGGGGACAATCGACGACGCGCGGGAGCTGCGTCGCAGATACGTAAGCAATCCGAGCAGGATGCCCGGGACCGCCGCGAACAGCAGGGTCACGAGGCGGTAGCTGTCGTGGATGCCGTTGCGGGCCGCGTCGCGGTCGTGCTGCGCCTCCTCCAGGCGGCGCTTCTTGCGCCCCTCGATCTGGGCCTTCTCCAGCTCGAACTTGCGGTTCTCGTTCTGCTGCACCTCGACGATCTTCACTTCCTTGGCCCGCGGGTCGAGCGTCGCGTCGCCGCGGATCTCTGCGACCGCGTCGTCGAGGCGCTTCTGCGCCTCTCCGAGCGACGTCGCGGCGGCGTCCTCGGCCGCCTCCTTCTGCTTCTGCCACTCGTCCTCGAACTCGCGCTGCGCCTCTTCCACAGCCGTCAGCTTGCGGAGGATCGGGCGGCGCTTGCGCAGCTCGATCAGGCTCTCGTCCCCGACGAGCGTGTCGATGCAGTTGAGCGCGAAGGTCACGTTGTCGAAGCGGATGTTCGGGTCCAGCATCTGGCTGCGGAGCTGGAAGAACTGGTTGCCGATCATGTCGAGGTCGGCGACGTAGATGAGGTTCAACCCCGCCTCCTGGCCCTCTGCGGGCGCCCCAGTGACCCGCGCCGCGAGCGCGAGGTCGTCGTGCTTTCGAATGGGGCGGGCGTAAGGGTTGCGCTGCATACCGAGGAAGCCCATCGGCTGGAACAGATCCCGCTTCTTGAAGATGCCGTTGGCCTCGCGGCTGGTCTTCGGGCCGCGCGACCGCAGCAGCGGCGTAAAGGTCACGCCCTCCTTGTCTGCCGACTCCACGTAGCCGCCGAACATCGTGACGACGCTCTGCAAGCCCTGCGTGATCGCCTCGGCCTCGCTCATCCCAGCGCCGCGCACGAACACGACCTCCTGGCTGACGCTGCGGCCGCCCATGAACGTCCGGTAGCTGAGGTCCCAGACGATCTCACCGACCGGCGCGTTGACGCCGAGCTGGGAGAGGAAGCCCGCCCAGTTGCCCTTCTGCGGGCCGCCGCCGCCCATCATGCGCGCTTGCTGTCCGCCCTTGGGGTCATCGGCGGCCGTGCCCTGCGCGCAAAACGGCTGCGGGTCCTCGAACAGGATCGTCGGGTTCCCAGCAAGGATCCACGCCTGGAGACGATCCATCTGCTCTTGTTCGAGCGAGCTCGCTTGCGGCACGACCAAGCAGTCCAAGCCGTCGGGGTAGTCGCTCGCGGAGTCGACGTTCTCAATCTTGTATTGCTGCTCAAGCTCCTGCGCGATCGCCCAGCGACGCTTCTGCGCGAAGGTCTGCATGTCGAAGCCGCCGAACAGCTCGACGTCGGTCTTGAGAATCCCCACCGTCTTGCGGCCGGCGTT
>JAYYEE010000220.1:0-18922 GCA_036160175.1 Planctomycetota bacterium | reverse complement strand
GAAGCCCGCGACCTGCTGCAGCTGCTTGCCCGTCAACGACGCGGTGAACAGCAGGCTGCCGAAGTGCTCGTCGACCACCGCGCCGCCGAGCTGCGCGATCTTCGCGGCGAGCGCCGGCTTGTCGGTGTGCTTGTCGGCGACCACCATGTTGTAGCGCGTCGCGACCTCGCTCTGCAGCGCGCCGCCCTCGAGGAGGGCCGCCTCCAGGCGATACGCCGGGTGATACGCGCCGACCCAGCGGACCAGCTCGGACGCCGCGACCTGCTTGGCCTGCGCCGCGGTCATCCGGACGACGTAGGCGTCATGCGGCATGTAGCTCAGGACCTGGCCGCCCGCGGCCGTGATCGCGTCCCGACCGGCTTGGCTGGGGGTCCCGTGGAACTGCACGATCCGGAGGCGCTGCTGCTGCGTGGCGCGCAGCGAGGCCGGAATCTCCGGCGTGGACGCGGTCGGGTCGAAGGTCGCGAAGCGCAGGTTGATCGTGCCTCGGGCGGCGGACGACTGTGGTGCCTGGGCAGAGAGCGAGACGGCGACGGCGCACGCCAACAGCGCGCCCCGAGAAAATTGGCTCAGCATGGAATGAATCTGGCGGGAAAAGGGCCTGGGGAGGCGGGTCTGTGTCAGTTTATCAGCCCGCGGCCGATGCGCACGCCCCCTCCTTCTACGCGGACCATGAACGGCAGAGATGCCATCCGGGTCCTCATCGGGTATGCGTTTCGTCCTGAGATGACAGGCGCCACGATCTACCTTGCTGTCGTGCTGCTCCTGGCGCTGGTGTCCTTCTATATCCAGCGCTTGCGGCCCGATGTCACCGCGCTGCTGGTGATGTTGTCCCTGCTCGTTCCCTGGCAGAGCACAGCAGAGGGGCGGGCGGCCATTTTGACCGCGGGGCAGGCCTTCCACGGCTTCGGCAGCCCAGCGCTGCTGATGGTCGCGTCGATGTTTGTTCTGTCGGCGGCGATGGTCCGTACCGGTGCAGCGCAATTGCTCGGCGGCCGCCTGCTCGAGGCCGGCGCAAAGAGCGAGCTGTCGTTCCAATTGACGGTGCTGGTCCTCGTCACCGGCTTCAGCGCGATCGTCAACGACACCACGACGGTGCTGATTTGGATGCCGCCGGTCATGGCGATCTGCCAGAAGCGCGGCTACGCGCCCTCGCGCATCCTCATCCTGCTCGCGTTCGCGTCGCTGCTCGGCGGCAAGTGGACACTGATCGGTACGCGGAGCAACGTCATCCTCAGCGACTACCTGCTCGAGCGCACGGGCGAAGGGCTCGCCTTCTTCGCCTTCGCGCCCGTCGGCGCAGCGGTGTTCGGAGCGTGCCTCACTTGGTTCCTGCTCATCGGCCGCAGATTCCTCCCGCAGGCCAGCGCGAGCCCGTCGCTGGAGAGCCGGTACGAGGTCGCAGAGTTCTTGACGGAGACGATGGCCGAGCCCGACTCGGACATCGTGGGGCGCACGCTCGGAGAGCTCGACCTCCCCGGCCGCGACGTCACGGTGCTCCAAGTGATCCGCGGCAACGAGTTCCTCCCGCCCAACCCCTGGCTCAAGGTGCAGCCCAACGACGTGCTCGTCATCCAGGGCCGTATCACGGCGATCACGGACGCGCTCCACCGCGGCTTGAGCGTCAAGGAGGAGCTCAAGGTCGACGACAAGACGCTGCGCTCGGCAGACCTGAGGATGGTCGAGGCCATCCTCCCTCCAGACAGTGAACTGATCGGCCAGAGCCTCCGCGACCTAGACTTCCACCATCGCTACGGCGTCAGCCCGCTGGCGATTAGCCGTAGGGGCCGCTCGCTCCGCGACCGACCGCTCGCCGTGTCTCTGAAGGGCGGCGACTCGCTGCTGCTCGTCGGCCACGAGGCCGAGCTGCAGCGCCTGCGACGCAACCCCAACCTGTTGCTGCTGGAGTCGCAGCTGCTGCCGACGTCGGGGAAACGCAAAGCCGCCGTCGTGCTCGGCATCATGGCCGCGATGGTCATCACCAGCGCGACCGGGCTGCTCGAGCCAGCCGTCGCGATCCCCTTCGCGGCGATGCTCGCGGTCTTGACCGGCTGCGTCGGTATGCGTCGCGCGTACGAGACCGTCGACCTCCAGGCGCTCGTCATCGTCGGCGCGATGATCCCGTTCGGGGAGGCGCTCCAGGTGACCGGCACCGCGCAGTGGGTCGCCGAGAGCATGGCTGGCTGGTTCGAGGGGATGTCCCCGCGCGCCCTGCTCGGCGCGCTCCTTCTGCTGGCCGTGCTGATGACGCAGCTGATCGAGAACGCCGCGGTCGCGGTCGTCCTGGCGCCCATCGCGTTCGCGCTCGCGCAGGCAGCTAACTGCGACCCAGCGCCGTTCTTGCTCGGCGTCGCGATCTGCGTCTCGTCCGCCTTCATGACCCCGGTCGCGCATGAGTCGACCATCTTGGTCATGGGGCCCGGTCGCTACCGGTTCCGAGACTACGTCATCCTAGGCGGCCCCTTCGCCGCGCTCACTTGGCTGGTCACGACCATCACCCTGCCCTGGTTCGTACCGCTGAAGTAGCCACCCCCCGCGACGGTCCGCGTGGCGACCCTCGCGGACCACGCCCACCCCGGCCCACCATCGACACCATGACTGCACCTGCATGCGCGCCGCTCGCGGCGATGATCTTCTCGATCTGTATCTGCTCTGCGCAGCGCGTCGTCCTCCCCAGCGCGACGGGCGGCGTCTCGCCCGATCCCGCTTGGACGCTGCTCCGACAAGCCGACCTCGACGCCGACGCGCGCCCCTCCGACCCAACTGCGGAGCCCGCGCGGGGGTTGGTGTTCGCGACGATCGCCGAGCTGCAGACGCAGCAACGCACCGATCGCCACCTGCTGCTGCATAGCCCCGGCCCTGAGGCCGGCGCGCTCCGCCTCGCGAACGTCTATGCCGCGACCGGCGGCGCTACGGTCGACGAGCTGCTGGCGGAAGCCGCGGTCCGAGGCATCCGCGACGCGTTAGAGCCCGCGCTGCGGCGCGGTGGCCGCGAAGTCACCTACCTCAGCGCGGAGCGGGTCGACCTCGTCCCCGCAGGCGCTGCGCGGCTCTCGTTCACGATCCGCGACGGCGAGGAGGCGCTCGCCCACGATCACTACATCCTGCCAGCCGGGGGCGACCTGCAGTACTTCGACTGCACCTACGACGCCGAAGACCCAGGCGCGCGCGACGCGTTTGACGCCTTGCTCGCGACGTTCGACGGCAGCGCGCCGCCGCCTCCAGGACCAGGCGGGCTCTGGATCGGCGGGATCGCGGGCGCCCTCGCAGGCGTAATGACGGCGCTGTTCCGCCGCAAGCGACAAGCCCGCGCGCTGGCCGCGAGCGCTGGCGGCGCCTCGTAGCAGGAGCAAACCAAGGCAGGCACAGACGCGCCGCGCCGCCGCCTGTTAGAACGGAGCCATGGCCGACTCCCCCACCCACGTGCGCGTCGACGTCGACGGCGCGGTCGCGACGATCACGCTCAACCGGCCAGAGGCACGGAACGCCTACAGCGATGAGATGTGCGTCCAGCTCTGCGACGCGATCGAGCAGTGCCAGCGTGATCAGGCCGTGCTCGCGGTCGTGTTGACTGGCGCAGGCGCGTCCTTCCACGCGGGCGGCGACGTCAAGGCCATGAAGGCACGCGCGGGGATGTTCGCTGGCGGCCCCGCCGAGCTGCGGCAGCGCTACCTAGACGGCATCCAGGCGGTGCCGCGGCGCATCGCCACGTTCCGCAAGCCGCTGATCTGCGCGATCAACGGCCCCGCCATCGGCGCCGGCCTCGACCTCGCGTGCATGTGCGACCTGCGCGTCGCGTCGCGCAGCGCCAAGCTAGGCTCGACGTTCGTGAAGGTCGGGCTCGTCCCCGGCGACGGCGGCGCGTTCTTCCTCGCGCGCACGGTCGGGTTCCCGCGCGCGCTGGAGCTGATGCTCCGCGGGCGAATTCTCCGCGCCGAGGAGGCGCTGCCGATCGGACTCGGGCCCGAGGGGCTCGACGACAACGACCTGCTGCCGCGCGCCCGCGCGCTCGCTGACGAGCTCGCGGCCCTCCCCGCAGACGCGCTCCAGCTGACCAAGCGCGCCGCCTACGAGAGCTGGAACAGCGAGGTTCACCGCGCGCTGGAGCTCGCCGCAACCTACCAAGGCGTCGCGCAGAACCACCCCGACCACGCGGCTCGCCTGCAGTCGTGACGGGGCGCGTCGTGCATGAGGGCTGCGCGCTCGAGTGGCTGCGCGAGCACGCATTGTCGCCCGACGCCGCGATCCTCACCTCGCTGCCGAGCTTCGACGAGTTCGGACATCGAGACCCGCTGCGCTGGCGCGCTTGGTTCCTCGACGCCGCCCAGCTGGTCCTGCGTAGCGCTGCGCGCGCGCGCGCGTGCGTGTTCTTCCAGACCGACGTCAAGCACGACGGCGCGTGGGTCGACAAGTCGTTCCTGCTCCAGCTCGCGGGCGAGCGCGCCGAGGCGCAGCTGCTGTGGCACAAGATCGCGCTGCGGGCGCCGGCGGGGACCCGCACCAACCAACGCCCCGGCTACGGCCACTTGCTCTGCTTCTCCAACGTCGTCAGCAACGACGCCGCCAACGCCACGCCCGACGTCCTCGAGCGCCTCGGGGAGCAGACGTGGCCGCGTGGCATGGGCGCCGACGTGGCCGGTGCGTCCGTGCGCTGGCTCGCCGAGCACGCCCAAGCCAGCACGATCATCGCCCCGTTCTGCGGGGAGGGCGCGGCGCTCGACGCGGCGACGGCGCGAGGCCTCGCCGCGGTCGGCATCGAGCGCAACCCTGGCCGCGCGCGACGCGCCGCTGGCGATCACTCGTAGCGGAGCGCCTCGACCGGGTCGAGGCTCGCCGCCTTCCACGCCGGCCATAGCCCGAAGAAGAGCCCGACGCCGCCTGAGCCGGCGAACGCGAAGCCGCGCGCCCACCCCGGCGTCTGGGCGATCAGGTCTGGCCAAACTACGCCGACGAGCGCGAGCAGTCCTTCCGCCACGGCGAGCCCGAGCAGCCCCCCGATCGAGCACAGGACGACCGCCTCGATCAAGAACTGCCCAAGGATGTCCCGCCGCCGCGCGCCGACAGCTTTGCGTAGCCCGATCTCGCGCGTCCGCTCGCGCACCGAGACGAGCATGATGTTCATCACGCCGACCCCGCCGACCAAGAACCCGACGGTCGAGAGCAAGAACATCACCGCGAGCACCGCGAAGACGATGTCATCGAAGCTCTGGATCAGGCTGTCCGCCGTCGCGAGGTCGAAGTTGTTTTCTTCGTCCCAGCGGACCTTGCGACGGCGCCGGAGCACCTGCACCACCTCGTCCTTGCACGCCTCCAACATCCCCGAGCGCGCGCGGATGGCGAGGAAGTTGTCGTCCGCCGTCGGGTAGTGACGCCGCAGCGTCTCAAACGGCACCAAGAACAACCCGTCATCCTCGTTGTCGCTGCCGAACGGGCCCTCTTTCCGTTTCTCGAGGGTGCCGATGACGGAGTAACGCCGACCGTCGATGAGGATCTTCTTGCCGACGCCGCCGCCGTTGGGGAACAGCGCCCCGTCGGCAGCCGAGCCCAGCACCACGACCGCGCTGCGGTGACGGTTCTCTTGCTCGGTGAAGAAGCGCCCTTCCTTGAGCACCCGCGACGCAAGCTCAAGGTCTTGCGGGTAGACGCCGCGAAGGCGGGGCGAGTCGACCTCTTCGTCGCGGTAGCTGGCCCGCGCGGTGAAGGTCGGCGCGTCGACGACCGGCGTCAGCAGCTCGATCGACGGACACCGATCGCGCACCGCCCACGCGTCGGCGACGGTGATCTTCTTCCGGCTGCGGAGCGACCGGTCCGGGCGCCCGATCTGCACGATCGGGCGGCGAAACACGTAGAGGTTGTTGGTCCCGAACTGCTCGACCTGGTCCACGACAGATTGACGGAACCCGTTCAAGATCGACGCGACCGTGACGACGAGCAGGACGCCGATGAAGATCCCCAGCACCGTCAAGAAGGACCGGAACCTGTTGGCCTGCAGCGTCTCAAACGCAAGCTGCGTGTTCTCCCAGGCCGATCGTAGGGCGCGCTTCATGATCACTCCGTGCGGAGCGCCTCGATCGGGTCTAGGTCGGCGGCGCGGCGCGCCGGGCTGATGCCAAAGAACACGCCGATCCCGGCGCAGACGAAGAACGCGACCGGCGGCGCCCACGCGGGGAACTCGGCGGGCAACGGCGTGTAGGTGCGCAGCGCCCAAGACGCGCCGTACGCCAGCGCGACCCCGATCACGCCGCCGATGCAGGAGAGCAACATCGACTCGATCAAGAACTGCCGCACGATGTCACGCTGGCGCGCCCCGACGGCCTTGCGCACGCCGATCTCCCGGGTTCGCTCGATCACCGACACCAGCATGATGTTCATGATGACGATGCCGCCGACGACCAGCGAGATGCCGACGACGAACAGCGCGATGCTGAAGATCGTCGTCGTCATGCGCTTCCACAGGTCGTTGATGCCGGCGGCCGTCAGCATGTCGAAGTCGTCGTCTTCCTTTGGCCGCAGGTGATGACGCGCGCGCAAGATCGCGCGCACCTCATCCATGCACTCTTCCATCCGGGACGAGTCCGCGGCCTGCACGCTGATCCGGACGGAGCGCGTCGTCCCGTACAGCTTGCGGTGCAGGCTGTATGGGATCTTGATGAAGTTGTCTTGAGAGAAACCGAGGAAGCTGCCCTTCTTCACAGCCGTACCGACGACCCGGACCGGCTGCCCCTTGATCCGCAGTTCCTTCCCGATCGGGTCTACGTCGCCGAACAGCTGCTCGACGACGTCGTTCCCGATGAAGGCGACCGGCACCGCGCGGTCGTCCTCAAAGGGCAAGATGACCCGCCCATCTGCGACCTCGAAGGGCTCGATCTCCAGGATCTCTGGCGTGATCCCGCCGACCTCACAGCTCTTCAGCAGCGCGTCGCCGCGGCGCACGTCGGCCGTCGACCGGACCTGCCACGCGACCTCCTTGGCTGACGTGCAAAGGTCGCGGACGGCGCGCGCGTCCTCGCGCTGCAGGCGCCGGTTCCTCCGGATCGCGTCGAGGAAGTCCTGGCGGTTGGTGATGATCCCGAACCGCTGCACGGTGAAGGTGCCCTGGCCGAGGTCGGACAGCTTGTCAGCGACGTACTTGTTGAGCCCTTCGATGACCGCCGCCGTGGCGACGATCGCCGCGATGCCGATGATGACGCCGAGCAGCGTCAGGAAAGACCGCAGGCGGTTCGCCCAGATCGACTCGACCGCGAGCCGCGTCGCCTCAAGGATGTTCACGCGCGCGGCCCCGCGGCGGGGTTGCGCTCGTCGCTGGCGATCTGCCCGTCGCGGATGGTGACCACGCGCTGCGCGTGGTCCGCGATCTCCCGCTCGTGGGTCACCAGCACGATCGTGTTGCCCGCCTCGTAGAGGCGCTGGAACAGCGCCATGATCTCCCGTGAGGTCTTCGAGTCGAGGTTGCCCGTCGGCTCATCCGCGAGCAACAGCGCGGGCCGCGTCACCAGCGCGCGCGCGATCGAGACCCGCTGTCGCTGACCGCCGGAGAGCTCGTTGGGGCGGTGGTCCATCCGGTCCTCGAGGTCGACCTCTCGGAGCGCCTCCGCGGCGCGGTCACGACGATCCTGCGGCGGCACGCCCCCGTAGATCAGCGGCAGCTCGACGTTGCGGAGCGACGTCGCCCGCGCCAGCAGGTTGAACGACTGGAAGACGAAGCCGATCTCCTTGTTGCGGATCCGCGCCAGCTCGTGCTCCGCCAGCTGCGCGACCGACGTGCCGTTGAGCCAATAATCACCGGTCGTCGGCGTATCGAGGCAGCCGATCAGGTTCATCAAGGTCGACTTGCCTGAGCCCGACGGGCCCATGATCGCTACATACTCACCGCGCGCGATCGTCAGGTCGACCCCGCGGAGCGCGCGCACGGTCGTCGCGCCCATCTCGAACGATCTCGTCAACCCTTCGGTTCGGATGACAGCGTCGCTCATGGCGTCACGGCTGGCGGACAGCGGCCGCGGCCCGCTGCTTCTTCGCGTCGATCACGGCGCGGTCCCACTCGCTCAGCTTGCGCAGCTTCTGGTAAGGGCCGACGACGACCTCCTGCCCGGGCGCCAGCCCGTCGAGGACTTCGATGTCCATGTCGCCGGTGATCCCCGTGCGCACGGGGCGGAAGCGCGCGACGCCCGCATCGAGGACGAACACGCCCTCGACCTCCTCGAGGTCCTTTCGCGCGGCGACGACCGGGTCGACGTAGTCCTCCTGCCCGGGGACTGGTCGCGGCGGCGCGACGAGCGCGCCGTCTGGGCCTCGCTCGCGCTCACGCACGGTCAGCGCCTGCAGCGGGATCACGAGGCAGTCAGTCCGCGTCGCGGTCTCGATCTCCGCCGTCGCCGTAAACCCGGGCCGCAGCGCCTCGGGCGGCGCGTCGATGCGCACCACGACCTTGAACTCTTTGCCTTCTTGGTTGTCCGTCGACTGGATCGGGCTCTGGCCGATCTCCGTCACGACTCCGGTGAGCACGAGGTCACGGATCGCGTCGACCTCGACCTCGGCCTTCGCGCCGAGCTGCACCGAGACAATGTCGGCCTCGTCGACCTCGATCTCGGCCTCGATCACCGACATGTCCGCGATGGTCATCAGCGTCGCGACCGGGTTGGACTGGATTCCGGGCACAGCGCGCTCGCCCTTCTCTACGTTGCACGCCGTGATCAGGCCGGAGAGCGGCGCGCGGATCACCGTCTTGCTCGCCATGTCGACCGCGCGCGCGACCGCCGCTGCCTGCGCGTCGTAGCGCCGGCTCGAGGCGTCGCGCACCGCTTTGGCGGCGTCGACGCGCGTGACCGCCGCCCGCACGTTTGCCTCTGCCTGCTTGATGCGCGCCTTAGCGAAGTCCAGCCGCTGCTCGGCGAGCCTCGCCTCTGCCTTGCTGATCTCGAACTCCTCGCGACCGATCAGGCCCGCGTCAAACATCACCTGCTTGCGCTGGAACGACGACCGCGCCCGCTCCTCCGACGTCTGGGATTGCCCCGCCTCAACCTTCGCGTTGGCGAGCGCCGTCTCCTCAGCGGCGAAGTTCGCCTCGGCCGTCGCGACGCCAACCTCCGAGCTGCGCGCGTCGGCCTCGGCGGCGCCGAGCTGCGCCTTCGCGGAGTCCACTTCAGCCTGCAACTGCAGCGCGTCGAGCTTGAGCAGGACTTGGCCCTGCTGGACCTCGTCGCCCTCCTGCACGAGCAGGTCGATGATGACGCCCGCGACCTCTGTCTGGATGTCGACGAACTCCTTGGCCTTGATCTCGCCGGTAGCCGAGACCAACGACCGCAGCAGCGCGACCCGCTCGGCCTTGGCCACGACAACCTCGGTCGGCGGCGGCGGCTGCAGCCAGCGCCAGGCGCCCGCGGCGGCGCCGGCGGCGGCGAGGGATATCAAGACGAGGGTCGAGCGCTTCATCGGGCGGAAAGAAAGTGCAGGGGCGGCCCAGTCTCCGCAAGACCACACTTGTCCGGGGCAGACTTATGACGGCCCCGAAGGGGTTCGACAGGATCGAGGCCGCGGATGAGGGGTCCCCGGACCGCCGCGACCGCGGCCGAGCGCAGAACGGCGCGGACCCCGGCCCCGCGCTCGCTCCCTTGGCGGCGGGGCGCAACGCCATGCCCCGCCGCACCCTTGCGCCTCGTCGTGGCTGGCTCTTTGATCTCTCGTGGATTTCCGACACCCCATCTCCGCTCATGCAAACTCGTCTTGCCGTCGTGGCGCCGCTCATGCTGGCCGCCGTCCTCCAAGCTCAAGAGCCACCGGCCGGCCAAGGCCCCACGCCGCAGCAGCAGCTAGAGAAGCTCAAGGCTGAGAAGCAACGCCTGCAGCGCGAGATCGAGTTCGCTAAGAAGCGCGCCCAACAGGCCAGCGGACTGCTGTCGAACAAGTTCCGCCGCGGCGCGCCGAAGTTTCGTTCCATCAACGCCGGCAAGCCGGGCGGGATGCTCTCGACGATGCCCAAGCCCGTCAAGCGGAAGCCCGCGAGGGTCGGCACCCCAGAGGAGATGAAGGTCGGCGGAGGCGACGCGATGGTCGTCGTCAACCGACGCGGCATCGGGGAGAAGGTGTTCAACGACGTCAGCGAATACCTGATGAGCTACACACCGCAGGCCCGGCCCGAGCTGGTCGCCAACCGCGTCCTCTACGACCTGATCCGCATCGAAGGCGTCGTGGGTTCGTTCGTCGACAACCAGGCCAAGGTTTACCTGGCTGAGGCGCTCGACAAGCTCCAGAGCGGAGCCATGAGCTTCGCCGACGCGGCGAAGAACTACGGCACGGTCCAGGGCGCGGACGAGAGCGGCCAGCTCACCGTGACGCGCAACTCTGTGCAGGGGCCCTTCTTTGAGTTCATGGCATTCTCGACCGCAGTCGGCCAGGTCTCTCGCCCCTTCGCGACCCCCAAGGGCTACGCCGTAGTGAAGGTCGAGGAGCTCGTCAAGGGCAAGTCCGCGTCGCTCGACCAGCTCAAGTGCAGCGTCGCGCTCTTCAAGTTCTCAAGCGACGAGGCGGAGATGACCGAGGCCCAATACGCGGTCACCTCTGGACAGGCCGACGTGTTGGTCCGGGACCAAACCGTGATGGCCAAGCTGCCCGCGCTCTATCGCGCGCAGACCGCGCCCGCGAGTCGCCCCGCTGGCCCGACCCAAGCGGCGCAGATCGCGACCATGAAGGCGCAGCTGCAAAAGCTGGTCAGCGCTGGCGAAGGCCAAGGCGCCGAAGCCAAGCAGCTGCGCGCGAAGATCCAAGCGATGAGCCAACGTGCTCGCGCGCAGGGGTCCGACGCTGACATCAAGGCCAAGCCGCCGCAAGACAGCGACCGCAAGGACTTCGACAGCAAGCCGATCAAGCGCGCGACCAAGCCGGCCAAGCCCGCAGGTCGCCAAGGCGGCGGGAACTGATCCGTTGGCAGCCATCCGTAAGAGCGGCGGGGTCGTCCCCTACTACTGGCAAGGCAAGATCCTCGATCCGCGCGACGACGCCTTCCCCGAGGCGCTGGCGCCGCGCCGGTTTCGTACGATCGAGAACGCCGCGAGCGAAGAGGTGTCTGTCGGCTGGGTGACGCCCGCCGACCCAACCGGTGACAGCTTCGCCGTCGAAGACCTCGACGGCGGCGTCGGCACCTGGCTGCGCTTCCGCATCGACAAGAAGTCGATGCCGATGAAGTGGCTGCAGATCCACCGCGACGCGGCCGAAAAGGCCCGCGGCAAGAAGCTCTCAGCAAAGGAAAGGAAGGAGCTCAAAGAAGACTTGATGGATCAGCTGCTGCCGCGCGTGCTGCCGACGATCACGCTCGTCGACGCGCTGCTGTTCCACGAGCGCAAGACGGTGTTGCTGTTCGCGACCAGCAAGACGGCGAGGGAGGCGTTCGCGAAGCTCTTCTTCGAGACGTTCTTGATCCAGCTAGAGCCCGGGGACCCGCTGCAGAGTGGCCTCCGCGCCGACGTCAGCCCGGAGCAGCGCGCGGCGCTGGAGCGCCTTGAGCCGATCCGCTGGCCGAACACCACGTCCAAGGACGCGCGGCCGTCCATCGAAGCCCCGCGCCCCGCGGCGACCGCCTCGAGCGAGGACGACGTGGATGACGCCCCACCTTGGGAAGACGATGGGACGACAGGAGGTGAAGCATGAGCGTCAGCGATCAAGGCGCAGAGAGCCACGGCTTCCTCGGCGAGGAGTTTCTCACCTGGCTCTGGTTCCGTTGGGAGACCCAGGGCGGCGAGTTCACGCTCAGCGGCGGCCGCGTAGTCGGCGTCGCGCTGGACGACTTCCTCACGTTCGCCGCGTTGAACGAAGACGAGACCGAGCAGACACTCCGACGCGGGCTCCCGACCCGCACCGCCGAAGCGCGCACCGCGCTGCGTCAGGGGCGCTTGCTGCGCAAAGCGCGGCTGCTCCTCGCCGAGGGCGATCGACAGTGGACCGTGACCCTAGACGGTCCGACGCTCTCGCTCAGCGGCGTGAAGCTGCCGGACGACGCGGAAGAGTGCGAATCTGAGGCCGACCGGACGAGCGACCGCGCCGCCAACTGGCTCACGCTGCACGAAATCGTCCAAGCGCTCTACGGCGTCTTCTTGAAGGACCGGCTGCGTGACAACTATCGCGCCGACGGCGCTGAGGCGATGGCCGCCTGGATGGCGCGCTGACGCCGCGCCCCTCACGCTAGCTGGGCGCCGATCTGATCCAACAGCTGGCCGACCCATTGGAGCACATCGTCTGGATAACCGACCTCTGGGCAGCGAGGAGACCAGATCAACAGCAACAGCCGGCGGGTGGCGTCCCCCGTCTTCGTTCGCTGCGCGTCCTTAACGGCGTTCGCGCACGGGCCAGCGTCGTCGAACAAGCTCAACAACCCGGCGACGTCGATCACCTGCCCGCTCTGATTGAACACGTAATTGCTGCCTGGCGAAGGCACCTCGACCCGCAGCCCGCCCGAAGTCCGGTCCAGGTCCACCACGCTGATCGGGAGCCCGCTGTGCAACGACGCGACGTTGCCGCAGTCCACCGCGGGGTTGATCGAGCCGAGCGCGCCCTTGCCGGCCGCGCCCGCGCGGTACTCTGACGAGGGCTTGCCGCGCCCCGTCGGCCGGTAGCCGCGGTGACGGAAGAGGTCTCGAACCGCGGTCTTCACCCACGCTGGCGCCCGCACGGGCGCGCGCGCGTCCGCGCGCAGCAGATCTCTGAGCCATCCCGGCGACTCTAGTTCGCCCCGCGGCGCTGGCAGCGTCGCCGTCTGGTGGCGCAGATCCAGGTCAGGATATTCCGCGACGGTGAGCGTCGTCACGGCCGCGCCCGCTCGGGGAGACGCGCCATCGCCGCTCGGTTGAGATAAGCCAAGAGCTCGCGCGCGTCGCGAAAGCCAGGGATACGCCGCCCGCCCATCGGCACGATCGGCGGCGGCTCCGCCATCGGGTCGAACCCGCGCGTGGCGTCGAGCGGGTCTCGATCCGCTTGCCGGTAGCGCCCGGTCGACGCGTGCTCCCACTGCTGTCCGTGGCCGCGCGTCGAGGTCATCCGCCAGATGAGGTCCCAGTCGGCGCGTTGCAGCGCGCCGTCGCTCTCTGCGTCGAATGTACGCACCTCCAGGTGCAGCACCGCGTCCGCAGCGAGCGCCCGGCCGACGGCGGCCGGATCGTCCAAGGCGCCCACGAGATCTGACGCGAGCAGCAGCTCACGCGCGACGCCGGGCGCGACGACACGGTAGCCGCGCTCGCCGAGTTGGTAGGCGAGCTGCGTGAACCACAGCTCGGCGCTGGCCGGACGTCCGCCCGCCGCAAACGGCCAGATCGCGACCGTCTCTGGCGGGTCACCGATCATCGGCGTCGGCGCGACGTCCGCGCCGAACCGACATCCCGCGAGCGCCAGTGCGGCGAGGGCCACCGCGACTGAGCGCCGAAGCGTAGCGACGAAGTTGGAAAGGTCAGACGGCATGGGCGGCGGACAGAGCAGCGTGCCGTATGTATACGCGCCACGCTCGCCGAGCGCGAACCTCCGGCGGCGCTGCGACCGCCTCTCCCCGGCGCGCCACCGAGACGTATCGAGGCCGCACCGATTCGCGTAGCCTTTGCCATATCCGTGCGCGACCTCTCACTTCATTGCCCTCACTTCGGCGTCTGCGGCGGCTGCAGCGCCATCGACACGCCGATCCGCGAGCAGCTCGCCGGCAAGGTCCAAGCAGCGCGTGACCTCCTCGGCGCGCACATCGAAGGGATCGAAGTCGAGACGGCGCTGCCGCCGCGGACGCCGCGCCACGACCGCACCGCCATCCTCTACCCGGTGCAGCCCCGGAAGCGCGGCCTCGCGCTCGGCATCTACCGCCGCGGCAGCCATAAGGTAGAGCCCATCGAGGACTGCCGCATCCAGCACAAGGCCCTCACAGCGTTCGGGCGTCTCGCCGGCGAAGTGCTGCGCCACCACGACGTCCCCGCCTACGACGAGCGCAGCGGCGACGGCGTCTTGCGGGCGATCCGCGCGCGCGTCATGCCCGGCACCAACGAGCTCCTCGTCGGCGCGATCACAACGACCGCGAAGTTCGCCGGGCGCGACGCCCTGATCCGCGACCTCGCCGACGCGGCTCAAGAGCTGCGCGACGACCAAGGCCAACCGCTCCGCCTCGTCGGCGCCGTGCTCAACGTCAACGATCAGCCAGGAAACGCCCTGCTCGGCCCGCAGACGACCGCCCTGCAAGGCGAGCCCTGGCAGCACGATCAAGTTCGCGGCATGCGCGTCCGAGTCTCGTTCGACAGCTTCTACCAGCTGCATCGGCACGCGGAGGCGGTCTTGTTCCGACCTGCGCTCGAGATGCTCGGCGATGTGCGCGGCGCGCGCGTGGTCGACGGCTACGGCGGCGTCGGCACGTTCGCGCTGCGGATGCTCGCCGCCGGCGCTGAGCACGTGACGATCATTGAGAGCGGCCAAAGCTCCTGCGCCGATGCGCGCCACAACCTCGCGCACAACGCCTTCCAAAACGCCGACGTCCGCGAGCAGCGCTTTGGCGCTGAGGCGCTGCCGTCATGCGACGCGTTGGTCGTCGACCCGCCGCGCGCAGGTCTCCAGGAAGCCGGCGCGGCCGCCGTCGCGGCGTGCTCAGCGACGCGCGTATTGCTCGTGTCGTGCTCGCTGGCGTCGCTCGCCCGGGACCTCGGCCGGCTCGCGCCGACGCACCGGCTGGTGCGTATGCGCCTCTGCGATCTGTTCCCACACACCGAACACGTCGAAGCCGTCTCGCTGCTCGAGCGCCGCTAAGCGGCGAACGGCCTATGCACCCCTGGCCGCGATCATGTCGCGGAACCGCTGCAACACGACCTCGGCGAAATCCCCGGAGTTCGCGACCCACTCGGCGTTTTGGAACACGCGCGGGTGCGCGGCCGCGCGCACCGCATCCAAGTACGGCTCGACCTTCGCGAAGAGCAACATGCCTTCGCCGGTGTTCTCAAGGAGGTAGTCGGTGTGCACGATGCCGTGCTTGGCCATGCCGTAGACCATCTCCCAATAGGTCGAGGTCTGTCGATATGCACGGTTTAGCGGGTGGTCGGGCGCGAGCACGGCGACGGCCTCCTCAGCGCTCGTCGGCCAGTAGTCCGCGTTGATCGCGTCACGCGACTCCCGCATGACCGGCTCCCTGCGCAGGTCGTAGAGCTTGAGCACGAGCTCGGCGTCGTGGTGATCTGGAGTGTGCTTGGACATGCGCGCAGTGTGCCGCGCAGCCGGTGACGCGATCAAGCCGGCTTCGGCTCCAGGTCGACGGAACCGAAGGGCGCCGCGCCGGGCGAAGACCAGCGGAAGACGTGCCCCGAGTGCCCGGTGGCCTGATTGAGCGCTTTCTTCGCGCGCAGCGCCTCGTACCAGACCTTGCCGTGCTCCCCGAGCAGGAGCACGGTGCCCCCGCCGCCGCGGCCGATCATGCGCGCGCCGTGCACGGCTCCGCCGGCCTCACGGCGTTCCCGCAAAAAGTCGACCACGAGGTCGCACTGCTCGTTGCCGCGGCCGAGCGCCCGATAGGCGTCGTGTGACGCAAACAGCAGATCACCGAGCTCTCGCCGTCGCTCGGCCGCGGGCGGCTGCCCGAGCAGCTCCTGAAACCGCTCTACCCGCTCCACTTCGCCATCTACGCAGACGCGTTCGCCGCCGTGATTGGTCTTCGTACCGGTCTCTAATCCGACGATCTCGAGGTCGCTCGGGACCTGCAGCCGACGCTCGAGGTCCGCAGCGGGGCCGCGCATCGCGAGCAACTGGCCGGGCTCAGCCAACACGGCTGCCATCGCGTCCGCCGCGCGATCCTCGACGTTCAGGACCTGTTGCTCGACGAGGTGCGCGAGCCGACCGAGCTCAAACGGCGATAGCTCGACGCCGTAGAGGAGCGAGAACGCCTTCAGGGTCGCGACCGTAACGGCCGCCGAGGCGCCAGCGCCGCAACCTACCGGCACGTCGCTGCTGACCAGCACCTCTGCGCCGTGCGCTGGCGCGAGCCCGTGCTCCCGCGCGAGCACCAATAGGCTGCCCAACAGATAGGCCGCCCATCGATCGCGAGGGTCGGGCAACAGAAAGGCGCGGGCCTCTTCGTAGTCGATCGGCCCCTCGGGTGGCACCAGATCGCCCAACCTGACCGAGAGCAGCTGCGTCCGTGAGCCGTCGTGGCACGGCGACCAGAGCCGGATCAGCTCATCGCCGCGCGCTTGGACCGCCGCGCACGCGGCCTCTGCCGTCGGCACGACGACCGCTCGGTCGCTCCCCAACCCGCCGAGGACGTCGAGCTGGCCCGGCGCCCGCGCGATGCGAATCGGGCGCCCGTCGGCGAAGAACGCAGGCATCGCCTCCTCGATGAGGCGAAAGACCGTGAGGACCCCGAGGCCCTCGGCTGGATCTTGTGACGGCGTGAAGTGCTGCACAATGGAGAGCATACGCGTTGCGATGTGCTGCGCTGCGAACTTGATCATGACATGCGCTGGCCAGATCGGCTTCAATCGCGGCGCGGCAGCGCGGCCGCTGTCCGCCCGCGTCGAACCACAAATCCAAGGCCCAATAGATGAACGCCATTCGCTTGCTCTCCATGCTGACGCTCGCCGTCGCGCTCGCCGCACAAACGCCGCAGCCGGCCAAGCAACATCGAAAGCTGGGCGAGCAGGTCGGCATCTGGGACGCCGAGCTGGCCTACCTCGACTTCAACACAGGGAAACAGGCGACGTCGCGGGGCACCTCGATCCGCAAACAGCCGCTCGGCGCGCTGTGGCTTATCGACAGCTTCCAAGCGAAGGTGATGGGCATGCCCTTCAAGGGCATGGGCACGACCGGCTACGACCCCCAGAAGAAGAAGATGGTCGGCACCTGGATCGACTCGATGACGCCGAGCCTGATGGTCATCGAGGGCAACTGGGACGACGCGGGCAAGGTCTTGACCATGTCGGGTATGGGGCCCGGCGCGGATGGCGATCCCGTGAAGATGAAGCTCGTTACGACCGTGCACAGCGCCGACAAGCACGTCTTTCAGATGTTCACGCAGACGCCGGACGGTGAGGACATGCTGACGATGACGATCACGTACACCCGCCGCACACGCCAGATGGATAAGGTCCGCAAGCAGTAGCCGGCCTAGCGCGCAGCCGCTGCGGCGAGCAGCAGCTACATCAGGCTGCTAGGGTCCACGTCGAGGGTCACCCGGCAAGTGCGCGTGGCGAGGTCCTCGACGGTGCCGATCGCGCTCATCGCCTCGTCGAAGGACTCTTGAGTGAAGCACTTCACCAACATGTGCCACCGCCAGTTCTCTTTGACCCGCGCGATCACAGCTGGCGCGGGGCCGAGCACCTCGACGTCCTTCATCGTCTCGAGCGGCTTGCACGCCTCGCGCAAGATCTGCTGCGCGTCGCGCTCGTGCTTGCCCTCCGCCAGCACCCGTAGCAAGCGCGCGAACGGCGGGTAGCCGGTGATCTTCCGGAACGCGAGCTCCTGCTTAACGAACGCGTCGTAGTCGTTCTTGGCCGCGGCCTCGACGGCGTAGTTGTCCGGGCAGAACGTCTGGATCACGACGGTGCCGGCCTTCTCGCCGCGGCCCGCGCGGCCGGCGACTTGATGCAGCAGCTGGAACGTCCGCTCCGCCGCGCGGTAGTCCGGGACGAACAGGCCCGTGTCCGCCAAGACGACCCCGACGAGCGTCACGTCGGGGAAATCCAGGCCCTTGGCGATCATCTGGGTGCCGATCAACACGTCGATGTGCTTCTTCCGAAAGGCGCCGAGCACGCGCTCGTGCGCGCCGCGCTCCGCCATCGTGTCCGCGTCCATGCGCGCGACGACCGCCTCAGGGAAGTGCTCCTTGACCACCTCTTCTAGGCGCTCGGTGCCGACGCCGAGCTCGAACATCCCCTCGTGCTGGCAGGTCGGGCAGACCTCCGGCCGGCGCTTCTCGGCGCAGCACCAGTGGCAAACGAGGCGACCGCGGCGGTGGTGCCAGGTCATCGACACCGAGCACGTCTCGCACTGCACCGCCTCGCCGCATCCCGGGCAGATCAGCACCGGCGAGTAGCCCCGGCGATTGAGGAACAGGAGCACCTGATCACGCGCCTTGAGGCGCTCGCCCATCATCGCCAGCAGCGTCCGCGACAAGACCACGCCCTGACGCGCGGCCTCCTTCGGCTCGCCGCGCAGGTCCTGCACGACGATCTGCGGCTGCCGACCGGCGCCGGCGCGCTCGGGCAGCGTCAAGAGACCATAAATGCCTCGACGCGCCTTGCCGATCGACTCGAGCGTCGGCGTCGCAGAACCGAGCACGACGACGGCGCCCTCGATCTTGCCGCGCTCGATCGCGAGCTGACGCGCGTGGTAGCGCGGCGTGCTGTCCTGCTTGAACGATGTCTCGTGCTCCTCGTCGATCACGATCAGCCCGAGGTCACGGACCGGCGCGAACAGCGCCGAGCGAGCGCCGACCGCGATCGTCGCCTTGCCCTGTAACAGCCGCTGCCACTGGCGCGCCCGCTCGCTGTCCGTCAGGCCGCTGTGCAGCACCGCGACGTCGGGGAAACGCGACGCGAACCGGCCGACGGTCTGCGGCGTCAGCGAGATCTCAGGCACCAGCACGATCGCGCTCTTCTTACGCGCGTGCACCTCTTCGAGGATCCGCAGATAGACCTCAGTCTTGCCGCTCCCGGTCACGCCGTGCAGGAGGAACGTGTGGTGCTCAGCGCGCTCGACGTAGCCCGTGACCTCATCGACCGCCTGCTGCTGGTGTTCGTTGAGGACGTGCCGCTCGGCCGCCTCGTCGAGTGACGGCACCAGCTCCTCGAGCTCCTCGGCGATCATCACTCGCTTGAGCAGCCCGTTCTTGACGAGCGTCTTCCACGGGCTGTCGCTGGTCTTGGTGCGCCGGCGCAGGTCCGCGACCGGGATCGGACCGTTGAACTCAAGCACGGTGCGGAGCACC
>JAYYEE010000219.1:0-15820 GCA_036160175.1 Planctomycetota bacterium | reverse complement strand
AGCGAGCGGCGCGCCCATCTTCGGCTGCGGGGACTGCCCGAGCAGCGGCGCGGCGACCGCGGCGAGGAGCAAAGAGTGAGGAAAGAGACGCATATTCAGGAGACCTGTGGGTCAGCGCCGACCCGTTGAGGCAGGGGGTCGACCGGGGATGCGGCAGGCCATGACAGTCTACCAGACAAAACAAAGGCCCGCCGCCCGCAGCGCGGGAGACGGGCCCTTCGGCGCGCGCGAGGTCACCCTCGCGACGCAAGCCCACCGCGGATCAGAACCACTCGACGCGGAGCGCGTTGGTGATGCCGACCTGGCCCGGCTCGGCGGGCGCGTTGTAGAGCGCCTGCAGGTAGAGCGAGACGCCCGGCGGGAGCAGCCCGCCGATGCTCAGCGGCGCGGAGAACTCGCCCCCGCCGTTGGCGAAGACCGGGCCGAGGATGACGGGGGCCGGGCTGATCAGCTCGCCGCTGTTCCACGGCGAGGTCGTCGGGTTCGGGAACACATCGAACACCAGCAGACCGTTGGTCAGCGCGGGCATGCCCTCGATCGACAGCGTCGTGTTGGGCGTGCTCGTCGAGAGCCGGTCGCCGCACATCGACAGCGAAGCCGGACCGACCGTGGTCAGCGGCGCCGTCGGCTGGCACCAGTCGCAGTTGAACGTCTCCGCCTTGAACACGTCGAGCGCGGCCTCGGCGATGGAGTTGTTCGGGTTGTCGCTGGCGCGGAAGCGGACCTGCACCGTCGCCGTCGGCGTGATGTAGTCGCCGACGCGGAACTGGTTGAGCGTCCACTGGTTGTTGTCGCCGTTGATCGACTCGACGAGCACCCAGTTGGTGCCGTCACCTGAGACGGCGACCTCCATCACGTCCGAGCCGCTGGAGAAGAACCAGCGCTGGTAGCTGACGAAGCCGTCCGTGCCCGCGAAGTCGAGCGGCGGCGAGATCAGGTCGGTCGGGCCGCCGTCGATGTCGGCAGCGCCCGCAGAGCCGCCGGCCGCGCCGTTTTGCGTCACCATGCAGAAGGTCGCAGCGCCCGCCTCGGCGTCGTCAAACGGCGCCGCGATGTTAGCGCCAGACGTGGTGCCGTTGGGCGACGCGCGCTCCCACGCGCCCGTGGAGAGGCTCGTGTTCACGACAGTCCAGCCGGCCGAGTCCGACTCGAAGTTGTTCGAGTAGATGGTCTGCAAGCTCACGGCCGCGACGGCCGAGTAGTAGCCCGCGGGCGCCGCCGGCGGGTCGCTGTAGGTGGAGCCGTTGTCGCCCTGCGCCGAGACGTAGAAGCGGAGCTCGTCCGCGCAGTTCGCCATCGCCGGCAGCGTGGCTTGGAACTGCCCGGGGCCCGAGTCGCTCATCGCGACCGACTGGAACGGCTGGCCGTTCACCGAGTAGAAGAGCTCGCCGGTGCCGGGGACCGGCTGCACGCCGCCGATGCCGGTGGCGTCGACGGTGACCTGCTGGGCGACGCCAGGCGCGATCATCGCCGGCAAGCCGCCCGCGAACGCGAACGTCAGCCCCGTCGGCGGGTCGCAGATGTAGACCTGGGTGCCGGTGCAGCGCCCGACGACGAGGTCCTTCCAGCCGTCTCCGTCGATGTCGAAGACCGCGACGTCGAACGTGCCCTGGAGCGCGGCCGGCGTGATGCCGCCGACGACTTGACCGCTGACGATCTGCTCTTGGAGCGTCACGTTCGGCGCGTTCCCGAGGTTGCGGAAGATGTGGCAGCGACGGTTGCAGCCCGAGATGTCGACGTCGACGTCGGCGATGATGGCGTCTTGCCAGCCGTCGTTGTCGAGGTCGGCGATGATGTTGTTGCCGCCGAAGCCGTCGTCGTTACCGCCCCCGCTGTAGCTGAACGCGATCGGGGCGCTGAACGTGGCGGGGTTGCTGCCCGTGGCGCCCTGGTTGAGCACGTATTGGTCTTGACCGTCGTCGCTGACGATGAAGTCCTTCCAGCCGTCGTTGTTCAGGTCGCCCACGTTGAAGTGGTACGGCTGGTTGCCGTAGGGCAGCGTGTAGTCGCCGAACATGCCCTCGACACCAGTGTTGTTGTAGCTGATCGACACCGCCTGCGGGGCGTTGAGCGCGTCGTCCTTCAGGATGTCGAGCTTGCCGTCGTTGTTCATGTCGACGATGTCGACCTTCATGCCGAACGAGGACTCGAGCATCGTCACCGTCATGCGCGCGGCCGACTCGTCGGTGAAGTAGCCGCTGCCGTCGTTGATCAGCAGGCGGTCGTTGATGTCCATCGACCGGGCGCCGCCCTGCTGGTAATCGCCGAAGTAGAGGTCTTGGTCGCCGTCGCCGTCGACGTCGCCAGCCGCGACCGAGCAGAACCGGTGCTCACCGTTCCACGGGGCGTCGTCGATGCGGTTGGCGTCGTCGTAGAGGAGCCCTTGCCAGACGCCGCCAGACTCGCCGAGGTTGATGTAGACCCGGTTCGCGCGGATGTACTCCGGCATCGTCGCCGTGAGCGTCGTCGCCGTGATCACGTCGTCCCAACCGTCGCCGTTGACGTCGGCGATGACCACGTCGCGGTCGTTGGTGGCGTCGAGGAAGCCAGAGCTGCCCGGCACCGTCGACGTCGTCAGGGTCGCTGAGCGGTCGACGAGGACGCCGCTCTCGTTCATCAACAGCACGTTCGGAAAGTGGCCGCCGCTGGTGAACGGGCTCTTCCGCGCGATGATCAAGTCGATGTCACCGTCTTTGTCGAGGTCGCCCCACGCGTAGTCTTTTTCTTCTGGGTCGTTGAGGACCAGCCCGGCAGCGGCGTTGACGCGCGCGCTCGTTTGGTCGAGATACGAGACCCACTGAGCCTTGAGCCCGGCGGTTGCTGACGCGATTGCCAGCGAGAGATAGACAGGGGAAAGACGCACAGAGACCTCGGTCTGTTGGAGACAGGGGCGGGCAAGCTCGAGGGGCGATCGAGCCGACGAAACAGGCACCTCAAAGACTACTTCGACCGAGCCCGATGGATCAACGCCCCCACCCGATCACCGCGGCCGATTTGGCCTGCATATACGCTCCTAGGGATGTACAGATTGTCCGGCGCCACCAGGGGTTTCCGGCCGCAGCGGCCCGCGCTGGCGATCGGCAGCCGCCACCCTACGATCCTCTCGAAATGCTGACCTTCCAGCAGTTGATCCTCCGCCTTCAGGACTACTGGGACGCCCAGGGCTGCGCCCTGCTCCAGCCCTACGACATGGAGGTCGGCGCCGGCACCAGCCACACGGCCACCTTCCTGCGCTCGATCGGGCCCGAGCCGTGGCGCGCCGCCTACGTGCAGCCGAGCCGCCGACCCAAGGACGGCCGCTACGGCGACAACCCCAACCGCCTGCAGCACTACTACCAATACCAGGTCGTGCTCAAGCCAGCGCCGGCCGACATCCTCGACCTCTACCTCGGCTCGCTGAAGGCCGTCGGCTTCGACCTAAACAAGAACGACGTGCGCTTCGTCGAGGACGATTGGGAGAACCCGACGCTCGGCTGCTGGGGGCTCGGCTGGGAGGTCTGGCTCAACGGCATGGAGGTCACGCAGTTCACCTACTTCCAACAGGTCGGCGGCATCGACTGCCGACCGATCACCGGCGAGATCACCTACGGCCTCGAGCGGCTTTGCATGTATTTGCAGGGCGTCGAGAACGTGTTCGACCTCCAATACGCAGACGGGATCACCTACGGCGACGTCTTCCACCAGAACGAGGTCGAACAGAGCGCATACAACTTCGAGCACAGCGACGTCGACTTCTTGCTCACCGCGTTCGACGCGCACGAGAAGACCTCAACCGACCTGATGACGCAGCAGCTCGCGCTGCCCGCGTACGAGCAACTGCTCAAGGCAGGCCACACGTTCAACTTGCTCGACGCGCGCGGCGCGATCAGCGTCACCGAGCGGGCCGCCTACATCGGCCGTATCCGCAACCTCGCGCGCGCCGTCGCGAAGAGCTACCTCGACAGCCGCGCGCGCCTCGGGTTCCCGATGGCAGACAAGGCGTGCGCCGACGAGGTGCTGCAGAAGCTCGCGGACGACGAGGCTAAGGCCAAGAAGAAGGCCGCGAAGAAGCAGACCGCCTGATCGTTAGGCGAGCGCGCCCCAGCCGTCGCACGCGCCGCCGTGCGGCTCTGCCAGCTGGGTGAACGAGCGCTGCAAGGCCACGATCTGCGCGTGCTCGGGCACCATCTCCATCCCGACGTAGACCACCCAGGCGGGCCCCTCGTCGTCGTCGAGGTCCTCGCCGTCGTCGAACTCGACCTGGCACTCGTGGCCCGCTGCGCGCACCGCCGCAGCGATCTGCCCTGCCGACGCCTCATCCGGCGCGTCGATCAAGAACTCGACCTCCACAGGCTTCGAGAGGTCGACGCCAGCCTCGGCCAGGGACGCCAGCACGGCGCCGTCTTCGTCGTCGGGGAACGCGCGGTTCGTCTCGGTCATGGCCGCGTTTGTAGCTCAGACGAGCAGCTCGCGCACGGCCCGCGCGGGCTCGACGCCAGTTAGCCGCACGTCCAGCCCCTGGTGCGGCACGGTCAGCCGCTCATGGTCGATGCCGAGGCAGTGGAGGATCGTCGCGTTGAGGTCGCGCACGTGCACGGGCTTGTCGACGACGTTGTAGCTGAAGTCATCCGTCTTGCCGTAGACCTGACCGCCGCGCACGCCGCCGCCGGCCATCCACATCGAGAAGCACCGCGGGTGGTGGTCCCGCCCGTAGTTCTCGCGCGTCAGGCGGCCTTGGCAGTAGACCGTGCGGCCGAACTCCCCGCCCCAAATGACCAGCGTGTCGTCGAGCATGCCGCGCTGCTTGAGGTCCTGCACCAGCGCCCAGCTCGCTTGGTCCACGTCGCGGCACTGCCGCGGGAGGTCGCCTGCGAGGTTCCCGTGCTGATCCCAGCCGCGGTGGAAGATCTGCACGAAGCGGACGCCGCGCTCGACCATCCGCCGCGCCAACAGGCACGACGCCGCGAAGGTCCCTGGCTCGCGCGCCTCGTCGCCGTACATCGCGAAGGTGCTCTCCGGCTCGCTGCCGAGGTCGTTGAGCTCTGGCACCGAGGACTGCATCCGGTAGGCGAGCTCGTATTGGGCGATACGCGTCTGGATCTCCGGGTCCCCCACCTGCGCGTGCAGCCGCTCGTTCATCCGCCCGAGCACGTCGAGCATGCGCCGGCGCGAGGCTGCGTCGACGCCCGCGGGGTTCTCAAGGAACAGCACCGGGTCCCCCTCGGGCCGCAGCGCCACGCCGGCGTGGCGGCTCGGCAACATGCCCGCGCCCCAGAGGCGGTTGTAGAGCGCCTGCGCGTCCCGGCGCCCGCTCCACCGCGGCGTCATCACGACGAAGCCCGGCAGGTCGCGGTTGGCGGTGCCGAGCCCGTAGCTGAGCCACGACCCGAGGCTCGGGCGACCGGGTAGCTCGCGACCCGTCGTGATGAACGTGATCGCCGGGTCGTGGTTGATGGCCTCGGTGTAGACCGAGCGCACGATCGCGAGGTCCTTCGTCATCGAGGCAGTGTGCGGCAGCAGCTCCGAGACCCACGCGCCGTCGCCCCCGTTGTCGGTCTTGGTGAAGCGGTATTTCGAAGGCGCGATCGGGAAGCGCTTTTGGCCGGACGTCATCGTGGTCAAGCGCTGCCCCTTACGGATCGACTCGGGCAGGTCGGTGTCGAACAGGCCGCCCAGCTTCGGCTTGTAGTCGAGCATGTCGATCTGCGACGGCGCGCCCGCCATGAACAGCCAGATCGCGCGCTTAGCCTTGGGCGCGAAGTGCGGGACGCCCGGCAACCCGTCGCCGTCTGCGGCGCGCACCCCCCCACCCGCGAGCGACGCCAACGCGGCGCCGCCGAGGCCGAGGCCGCCCCGCTGGAAGAAGTGCCGACGCGTCAGCGCCTGCCGGAGTTCATCGCGTGGGTCCATGTGATCAGTCTTTGCTCAGCACGGCGTCGAGGTTGAGGATCACGTTGGCGACCATGGTCCACGCGGCGAGCTCTGAGGCGTCGACGCCGCCCGCCGACGCGGCGGCGCCCACCTGCACCAGCGCCTTGGCCGAGGCTGGCGCGGCGCGGAACGCGCGGCGCTGCTCGTCGAGCAACGACGCGAGGTCGGCGACATCCGCGGACGCAGGCGCAGCGCAGGTCGCCAGCTCGAGCGCCCAGCGGAGCCGGTCCTCGTCGCGGCTACCGCCCTCATCGAGCATCCGCTGCGCGAAGCACCGCGCGGCTTCGACGTATTGCGGGTCGTTCATCAGCAGCAGCGCCTGCATCGGCGTGTTGGTGCGCTCCCGCCGCACGACGCACTCTTCTCGGCTCGGCGCGTCAAAGGTGGTCATCTGCGGCGGCGGCGCGGTGCGCTTCCAGAACGTGTAGAGGCTGCGGCGGTGCACCTTCTCGTGCCCTTGGTCGGCGCGGAAGTTAGCGGTGTTCGAGCTCGAATACCCCACCGCCTTCCAGAGGCCCTTGGGCTGCGGCGGCTTGACCGGCGGGCCGCCGACCTCGCGCACGAGCAGACCCGCGAGCGCCAGCGCTTGGTCGCGCAGCGTCTCGCCGTCAAGGCGGAACCGCGGGCCTCGCGCGAGCAGACGGTTCTGTGGATCTCGCGCGCGCTGCGCGGCGTCCCCCCGCGCGGACTGGCGGTAGGTCGCCGACGTCACGAGGCGCTTCATCAGGGCGCGCACATCCCAGCCGTCCTCGACGAACCGGACCGCCAGCCAGTCGAGCAGCGCCGGGTGGCTCGGGCGCTCCCCTTGGTTGCCGAAGTCCTCACTCGTGCGCACGAGGCCGACGCCGAACAGCTGCTGCCAGAAGCGGTTGACGGCGACTCGCGCGGTCAGCGGGTGGCTCGGGTCAGTGAGCCAGCGCGCGAGGCCAAGCCGATCGCGCGGCAGGCTCGCCGCCATCGGCGGCAGCGCCGCCGGCGTTCGACGCGTCACCTTCTCGCCTTTTTGGTCGTAGAGGCCGCGCACCAACACGAAGGCGTCCTTCTCGGCGCTCCGCTCCTTCATCACCATCGTCGTCGGAACGCTCGCCTCGACCTGCTTACGCTCTTGCTCGAGCCGCGCGCGCTCTTGCTCGAGCGGCGCGAAGACGCGCCGCGACGGCGCGTGCACGTTGCGCAGGTAATGGTCGCGGATCGTCGCCAGCTGCGCGTCGGTGCGCGCCGCGCGCGCGACTGCCAGCGCGTCACGCACGGCCTTGGGCGTCGCGCCGACCCCGCGCGCGACCTGCTCCCACGCCGACATGGAGTAGAGGGGGCGGTCGTCCGGCGGCCCGTAGCTGCGCACGCCGGCTTCATCCCAATACACCGTGCCGCCGACTTGCGTGAACGCCCAACCGTCGACGACGTCGCCGACAGCCAAGCCGACGTCGGCGATGTCGACCTCAAGGCGCACCCACTCGCCGACGCTGGGCACGTCCCCCGCGCGGTGGTCTGCGCCGTTCGCGCGGCCCGCACCGTGCGCCGCGACGCCCCACCGCACCCGGTGGTCCCAAGTCCGCGAGTAGAACTGCAGCTGCACGGACTGCGGCGGGTCGCTGGGGTCGAGCCAGACGTGCGCGAACAGCTTGTCCCCGTCCTGGAGCCGCAGCGGCGCCGCGGCGTCGTTGAAGAAGTCCTGGTTGAGCCCGCGGCCTTTGCGGCGCAGCACCCGGAGCCCCGAGCGCGCCGGCGGCGCGCCCCGCTGGCCGCCCTCGACCCAGCTCCAATTGCGGCCATCACCCCGCTGGCTGGCGCCTTCCGGGGCCGCGTCGTCGATCCACGCGAAGTCGACCGCCGTTTGGTCGCAGGTCGTCTCGACCCCCAGCTGATCCCAGTGGCTGGTGCCATCAAACTGCGTGATCGCGACGCCGTGCACGGCCGCGCCAGGCCGGAGGCCGACAGCTTCGATCGGGACCTCGAGCCGCACCCACTCGCCGGCCTTGGGCAGGCCGCCGATGCGCGCCCGCCCCGTCGTCCCCGACGCCCCGTACGGGATCAGGTCTTCCCCCCAGTACGCGGGGTGGTCCAAACCAGCCGCGCCGTCGTGTTTTAACTGCAGCATGATCTGCCGCGGCAGATCGGACGGATCCAAGCGCACCCACGCGAACAGCGTGTCGCCAGCCGCGACCCGCAGCTTCTGGTCCGCGCGGCGGAAGTAGCTCTGCTGGTTGCCCGCGCTGACGCGCGCGATCGCGCGGCGGCCGGCGCGGACCCGCTGCGGGTCCTCGGTCCACTGGAACGGGCTCTGATCGACCTCTGCGCCAGCGGGGAGCGCATCGTCGACCCAAACGACCTCGCGGCGCGCGGCGCCCGCCGCCGCCGCCGGCGCAGCAGGCTCGACGTAGTCGATCGCCTTGAGCTCTTCGACGACGCGGCGGTCTAGGTCCGCGACGCGCGCGCGAAGCTTCGCGACCTCGGCCTGCTGCTCGGCGCTCGGCAGCCGGACCAAGGGCGCGTAGTCCTTGCGGTTGCCGTCCATCGGGCTGCCGTCCATGTTGTTGAAGAACGCGAACAGCTCGTAGAACTCGCGCTGGCTGATCGGGTCGAACTTGTGGTCGTGGCAGACCGCGCAGCCCAGCGTCAACCCGAGGAACACCGTGCCGGTCGTGCTGACTCGGTCGATGACGTTGCGGACGTAGACCTCTTCAGTGATCGATCCGCCCTCGTTGGTCGTGACGTGGCAGCGGTTGAAGCCCGACGCGACGCGCTGATCGAGGTCGGCGTCGGGGAGCAAGTCGCCCGCCACCTGCGCGACGACGAAGTCGTCGTAGGGCAGGTTGTCACGAAACGCGCCCACCACCCAATCGCGGTAGGGCCACATCTCGCGGTAGTTGTCGAGGTGCAAGCCGTGAGTGTCCCCGTAGCGCGCGGCGTCCAACCAGAACCGCGCCATGTGCTCGGCGTGCGCGTCGGTCGCGAGCAGCCGGTCGACGACGCGCTCGTACGCGCCCGGCGCTTCGTCGGCGAGGAAGCCCCGCAGGTCCGCCGCCGTCGGCGGCAGCCCGGTCAGGTCGAGGGTCACGCGGCGGAGCAGCGCGCGCCGCCCCGCCTGGGGCGCAGGCGTCATCCCCTCGCGCTCCAAGCGCGCCAGCACAAACCGGTCGACCTCCGAGCGCGGCCACTCGCGGCGCGCGACAGCGGGCGGCGACGCGGCGACCGGCGGCACGAAGGACCAGTGCTCCGCCCAACGCGCGCCCTGCTCCACCCACCGCGTCAACACGGCGACCTGCTCAGCGGTAAGCGGCTTGTTGGTGTGCGCCGGCGGCATCCGCTCGCCCTCGTCCCGATGCGTGACGCGCTGGATCAGCGCGCTCCCTGCGGCGTCGCCCGGCGCGACGACGCGCAGCGCTTCGGCTTGCAGGTCGAGCCGCAGCTCGCCCTCGCGGTGCTGCTCGTCCGGGCCATGACACGCGAAGCAGTGGTTCGACAAGATCGGCCGCACGTCGCGGTCGAACTGGACGGCGGCAGCGGCGGCGTCCTGCGCCGCGATCGCAGACGACAGCGCGGCCGCCGCAGCGACGGCGAGGACCCAGCGGAGAGTCGGACACGCGAGACGTGGCATGAACCGACAGTCTAGCAGCAAGCGCGGCGCGCGCAGGCTCACGCTGGAAGCTGAGTTCCGCGCGGCGTATCAACAGGTCCGTGGACGCGCTGCTGCCCGACGACTTCTTGTTGACCGTCGTGATGCCGGTCTACAACGAGCAGCGCACGCTCGCTGAAATCGTCGACGCCGTGCTCGCCGAGCCGACGCCGAAGGAGCTGATCCTGATCGACGACGGCAGCACGGACGCGAGCCGCGCGCTGCTCGCCGCGCACGCCCAGCGCCCGCACGTGCGCGTGCTGTCGCACGACCGCAACCTCGGTAAGGCGGCGGCGCTGCGCACTGGCTTCGCGGAGGCGCGCGGCGACGTCGTGGTCGTCCAAGACGCCGACCTTGAGTATGACCCGCGCGACTACCGTCTGCTGCTGCGCCCGATCCTCGACGGCGACGCCGACGTCGTCTACGGCTCCCGCTACCTCGTGGACCTCGCCGACCCTGAGCGCGCGCGCGACTCCTTCAGCCACTACCTCGGCAACCGCCTGCTGACGTTCGCGAGCAATCTCTTGACCGGGCTCAGCCTGACGGACATGGAGACCTGCTACAAGTGCTTCCGCCGCGAGAGCCTCGACCCGCTGCGCGTCACCAGCCGGCGGTTCGCGGTCGAGCCCGAGCTGACGGCCAAGGTCGCCCGCAGCGGCGCGCGCGTCTGGGAGGTCCCGATCTCCTACCGCGGCCGCGCCTTCGCCGACGGCAAGAAGATCGGCTGGCGCGACGCGGTCGCGGCTGCCTGGGCGATCGTCCGCTATCGGTTCGCGGACTAGTGCGGCTGGCGCTGGCCATGCGTCGGCGAGCCCCTAGGATCGTCCTCCGCAAATGAGCACCAAGAGCCTGCTGGTCGAACTGTTCGTCGAAGAGCTGCCGCCGAAGTCCCCCACGCCGCTGGGCGCGGCGTTCGGCGCCGTCTTGGTCGACAGCCGGCGCGAGCAGGGGCTCGCCGCCGCAGGCGGCGCCGCCACGACCTACGCGTCGCCGCGACGGCTCGCGGTCGTCGTGGGAGAGGTCGCCGCCCGCGCTGCGGACAAGCAGGTCGAGGTGAAGCTCGTGCCGGTCAAGGTCGGCCTCGACGGCGACGGCAAGGCGACCATGCCGCTCAAGAAGAAGCTCGCCGGGCTCGGCGTCGCCGACGACCAAGTCGACGCGGTCGTGCCGACGCTCAAGCAGAAGTCGGACGGCAAGAACGACGCGCTGTGGCTGGAGCGGATCGAGCCCGGCGCGGAGCTCCAGCAGGGCCTGCAGCGCGCGCTGGACGCGACCATCGCCAAGCTGCCGATCCCCAAGGTGATGACCTACCAACAGGCGGACGGCTGGAGCAACATCAAGTTTGTCCGCCCCGCCCACCGTCTGACCGCGCTGCACGGCGCAGACGTCCTCGACGTCGAGGCGCTCGGCGTGCGCGCGAGCAACCAGACCCAGGGCCACCGCTTCGAGGCGAAGGTCGACGTCATCACGCTCGATGACGCCGACGGCTACGCGAGCCAGCTCGCCGACCAAGGCGCGGTGATCGCGTCATTCGAGGAGCGGCGCGCCGAGATCGCGCGACAGCTGCAGGAGAAGGCCGACGCCGAGGGGCTCCGGGTCATCGACGACGACGACCTGCTCGACGAGGTCACCGCGCTGGTCGAGCGGCCCAATGTGCTGCTGTGCCGCTTCGAGGAGGAGTTCCTCGCCGTCCCGCAGGAGTGCCTCATCCTGACGATGAAGCTCAACCAGAAGTACTTCCCGCTGCTGGAAGCGGACGGGAAGCTGAGCAACCGCTTCCTGATCGTCAGCAATATCACGCCCGACGACCCGAGCGAGGTGATCGGCGGCAACGAGCGCGTCGTGCGACCGCGCCTCGCTGACGCCAAGTTCTTCTACGAGACCGACCAAAAGAAGTCGCTCGAGGAGCGGCTACCTGGCCTCGACAAGGTCGTCTACCACAACCAGCTCGGCAGCCAGGGCGAGCGCATCGGCCGCGTGCGTGATATCGCCAAGGCGATCGGCGCGCTGCTCGGCGGCGACGAGCTGGCCGGACAGGCCGACCGCGCAGCCCAGCTGGCCAAGGCAGACCTGCTGACCGAGATGGTCGGCGAGTTCCCCGAGCTGCAGGGGATCATGGGCGGCTACTACGCCCGCCACGACGGCGAGCCCGACGCGATCGCAGCGGCCGTCGAAGACCACTACAAGCCGCGCTTCGCCGGCGACGAGCTCCCCCGGAATCAGGTCGGCGTCGCCGTCGCGCTAGCCGACAAGCTCGAGACGCTGGTCGGCATGTTCGGCATCGGACAGGTCCCCACCGGCGACAAGGACCCGTTCGCGCTGCGCCGCCACGCGCTCGGCACGATCCGCATGTTGGTCGAACGCGAGCTGCCCCTACAGCTCGACCAGCTGATCGAGCTCGCCGCGCCGATCTTCGGCGACAAGATCGAGGACCCGGCGAGCAAGCTACAGGGCTTCTTCTTCGACCGGCTGGCGACCTCGCTGCGTGACCAGGGATACACCGCGCAGGAGATCGACGCGGTGGTCAGCCTGCGACCGCAGCGCCTCGCAGACGTGCACGCTCGCCTGAGCGCGGTGCGCGCGTTCTCGAAGCTGCCCGAGGCGGAAGCGCTGGCCGCGGCCAACAAGCGCATCGGCAACATCCTCAAGAAGAGCGAGGAGGGCCCGTTCGGCGCAGCCGACGCAGGCCTGCTGCGGGACGACCAGGAGAAGGCGCTGCACGCAGCGCTCCAGGAGGTCGTCGCGGCCGCCGGACCCAAGCTCGACGCCGGCGACTACACCGCGGCCCTGGCAGACTGCGCCGCACTCAAGAGCCCGGTCGACGCATTCTTCGAGGCGGTCATGGTCAACGCCGACGACGAGGGCCTGCGCAAGAACCGCCACGCGCTCTTGTCCGAGCTGCACGCGCTGATGAACCGCGTCGCGGACCTCGCCAAGCTGGCGAGCTGAGCGGCGCTCGGCCGCCATCGAGCACTTGCGCGGCTGCGAGGTCTCGACGGGGGCATGCAAAACGGCTTCCTGTTTCGCCGCGGACAGACAATAATCCCGCGCATATTCACAGAGAGCGAGAAGCTGTCAGCACGGAAATGAAAGCCAGCCTCAGACAAGACATCCCCGCAAGCATCGTCGTCTTCTTCGTCGCGGTGCCGTTGTGTCTAGGTATCGCGCTCGCCAGCGGCGCCCCACCCTTCGCGGGCCTGATCGCAGGCATCATCGGCGGCCTGGTGGTCGGCGCGATCAGCGGCTCGCCGCTCGGCGTCTCGGGGCCGGCAGCCGGCCTCGCCGTCATCGTGGCGCAGGGCATCGTCGAGCTCGGCTACGAAGTGTTCTTGCTCGCGGTGTTCCTCTCGGGCTTCGTGCAGATCGCGCTCGGCCTGCTGCGGGCCGGCGTGTTGGGCTACTTCTTCCCCTCGTCGGTCATCCGAGGGATGTTGGCGGGCATCGGCGTGCTCATCTTGGGCAAGCAGCTGCCGCTGCTCCTGGGCTGGACGAAGGCCGCGGGCAGCAAGGAGTACTCGTGGTTCGACCAAGCGGTCTCCGCCGGCGAGCTGACGGCAGACAGCTCGATGTTTGAGAGCTACGCCGTCGGCTTCCAGAACATCAACTCCAGCGCGCTGCTGGTCGCCGCGGTGGCGATGGCGATCCTGCTGGTATGGGACAACGTGCTCAGCAAGCGCGGCGGCTTCTTCAAGGTCATCCAAGGCCCGCTCGTCGCCGTCGGCTTCGGGGTGCTCTACCAGTGGTTCACGAGCTCAAGCGCGCCGCTCGTAACGGTCCCCGTCCTCGACTCGATGGAGAAGCTGCAAGGCGCCATCACGTCGCCGGCGTGGAGCGCGCTGAGCGACCCGCGCGTCTGGGTCATGGCGGCCACCATCGCCGTCGTCGGCAGCCTCGAGACGCTGCTCTGCCTCGACGCCACCGACAAGCTCGACCCCCAAAAGCGGGTCACGCCGCCCAACCGCGAGCTGTTGGCCCAAGGAGCCGGCAACACGCTGTCGGGCCTAATCGGCGGCTTGCCGATCACGCAGGTCATCGTCCGCAGCTCCGCGAACATCAACGCGCGCGCAGCGACGAAGCTTTCGGCCATCCTCCACGGCGGCTTCCTGCTGCTGGCGGTCTTGCTGATCCCTGGGCTGCTCAACATGGTGCCGCTCGCCGCGCTCGCCAGCATCCTGATCATCGTCGGCTACAAGCTCGCCAAGCCGCAGCTGTTCGCCACGATCTACCGCCGCGGCTGGGGCCAGTTCCTGCCGTTCCTCACGACCGTGCTCGGCATCGTGTTCACCGACCTCTTGAAGGGGATCGGCATGGGCATCGCGGTCGCCGTGATCGTGCTCCTGCGCCGCAACTTCCGAAACTCGCACTTCCTGCGCTCGGAGGGGACGGACAGCGAGACCGGCAAGCACCACGTGCACATCCGCCTCTCGGAGGAAGTGACGTTCCTAAACAAGGGGTCGATCATCCGCGAGCTGAGCGAGGTGCCCGACGGCAGCAAGGTCGTGATCGATCGCAGCAACTGCATCGACATCGACCACGACGTGATCGAGGTCATCGACGACTTCAAGGCGAACGCCGCCGACCGCGGCATCGAGCTCGAAGTCATCACCAGCTAGCGGCCAAGGCCCTCCACCGCGCGGATGGACCTCTCTCGCTTCCCCAGACGACGCTACACCGAGCACCCGACCCCGATCGAGCACCTGCGCCACTTCAGCCAGGCGCTCGGCGGCCCGGAGGTGTGGATCAAGCGAGACGACCAGCTCGGGCTCACGCCCGGCGGCAACAAGACCCGCAAGCTCGAGTTCCTCGTCGCCGACGCGCTGGCCAAAGGCGCCGACACCTTAGTGACCTGCGGCGCCCCGCAGTCCAACCACTGCCGCATCACGCTCGCCGCGGCGATCAAGGAGGGCCTCAAGTGCCGCTTCGTGATCGAGGAGCGGGTCCCGGGCAGCTACGACGCGCACGCCAGCGGGAACAACTTCCTGTTCCGGCTCATGGGCGTCGAGGAAGTCGTGGTCGTGCCGGGCGGAAGTGACATGGGGGCGGCGATGCAAGACGTCGCCCGCGACCTCGAGCAGCAAGGGCGCCTGGGCTACGTCATCCCCGGCGGAGGATCGAACGCGCTCGGAGGCCTCGGCTACGTCGCGTGCGTGCAGGAGCTGCAGCAGCAGCTGGACGAGATGGATCTCCGGATCGACCGCGTCGTGGTCGGCTCCGGCAGCTCCGGCACCCACGGCGGAATGGTCGCGGGCTTTTTGGGCGCCGACGTCGACATCGCGCTCACCGGCGTCGGCGTCAGCCGCGACCCAAAAGACCAGGCGCCGCTGGTGCGCCGCGAGGCCCAGGCCGTCTGCGACCTCCTGGAGCTGGGGGTCACCGTGCCAGAGGACAAGGTCCACTGTGTCGGCGGCTACTGGCAACCCAAATACAGCGTCCCCAACGACGGCATGGTCGAGGCGGTGCAGCTGATGGCGCGCACCGAAGGTGTCCTGCTCGACCCGGTCTACACCGGCAAGATCGTCGCGGGGCTCATCGGGATGGTGCGTGACGGCACCATCGGCAAAGAGGAGCGCGTCCTGTTCCTGCACACCGGCGGCATGCCGAGCCTGTTCGCCTACGAAGACGTGCTCCGATAGCGGCGAGGCGCATTGCCCGCGCCCGCCGACGCCCGATACTCTCGTCATGACTGACGAGACGGCTGACTGGGCCGCCGACAACCCGTTCGCTTCGCCGAGCCCGCTGCCCTACCAGGCGCCGCCGTTCGACCGCATCCGTGAAGAGCACTTCCTCCCAGCCTTCACGGCGGGGATGGCGCAGCACCTCGAAGAGGTCCGCGCGATCCGCGACGCTGACGCGCCGGCGACGTTTGAGAACACGATCGAGGCGATGGAGCGCGCCGGCCTCGTGCTGGAGCGCACCTCTCGGGTGTTCTTCAACCTGACCGGATCGACGACGACCGACGCGCTGCAAGCGATCCAGGCTGAGGTCGCGCCGAAGCTAGCGGCGCACCAGGACGCGATCCTGCTCGACGACGCCTTGTTCGCGCGCGTGCAGCGGGTCTACGACGCGCGCGGCGCGCTGCCGCCAGAAGAGCGGCGACTGACCGAGCGCTACCACCTCAAGTTCGTCCGGCACGGCGCGCTGCTTGACGCGCCGCGCCAGCGCCGCGTCCGCGAGATCAACGAGCGGTGCTCCACGCTGACGACGCGCTTCGAGGAGTGCCTGCTCAAGGAGACGCAAGCCCTCGCCGTGGTCGTCGACGACCGCGCGGCGCTCGCAGGGCTCAGCGACGGCGAC
>JAYYEE010000218.1:0-2679 GCA_036160175.1 Planctomycetota bacterium | reverse complement strand
CGCGCACCACCGACGACCACGGCGCCACCGCCTGTCATAGAGACTGCTCGCGAGACCGCGACCGAAGCCCTGCGGCAGCTGCTGCGAGCCCACGCGGCTGCGGCGGACGCGCTGCCCGTATCGCCGACGCTCCCCGCTATGGCGGATGGCAGCGGCATCGACAGCTATGTGTATTTGCGGGGCGACCACCGGGCCCCAGGCGCCCACGCCCCGCGCGCGTTCTTGAGCGCGATCCCGGCAACGATGGGCGCCGCGCCGCGCGACACTTCAGGGCGGCTGCAGCTCGCAGAGACCTTGACGTCGCCGCTGAACCCGCTTCCCGCGCGCGTCCTCGTCAACCGCGTATGGCACCACCTGTTCGGCCGCGGCATCGTCAAGAGCGTCGACAACTTCGGAGCGCTCGGTGACCACCCCAGCCACCCGGCGCTCTTAGACTGGCTCGCGACCGATCTGATCCAAAACGGCTGGTCCATCAAGCACGCGATCCGCCGCGTCGTGACGTCCGCGACCTATCGCCAGAGCAGCCGGCGACGCGAAGCCGCTGAGGTTACGGACCCAAACAACGCGCTCGCCCACCGGCAAAACGTCCGACCGCTCCAGGCCGAGACGGTCAGAGACGCCCTGCTGGCTGTCAGCGGCTCCCTCTCAGCGGAGCTCTACGGCCCGTCGATCGAGCAGCCGCGCTCGGCCATCACCAACGCGCGCGGCAAACCGGGGCGCCATGACCCGCTCGATGGCAGAGGCCGCCGGAGTGTGTACCTCGCGGTGCGTCGCAACTTCATGAACAAGATGATGCTCGCGTTTGACCAGCCGACGCCGTTTGCGACCGTCGGTCGACGCAATACATCCAATGTTCCGGCGCAAGCGCTCGCGCTCGCCAACTCTCCGCTGGTCCACGAGCTCTGCGAACGCTTCACGGAGCGGGTGCTCCAGCGCAGCGACGACGACGCCGCGCGGGTACGATTCGCATATAGGCTGGCGTTCGGCCGCCCCCCGTCCGAGGCCGAATTGCGCGCCGTCCTTTCGTTCCTCAGCGCGGCGCCGGAAGGTCGGAGCGCGTGGTTCGACGCGATGCACGCGCTGATCAACACCACCTCGTTCCGGTTCCTAAGATGATCGACCCCCGCGCACACCTGAGCACCTGGAGCCGGCGCGACCTCCTCAGGAGCGCCGCCAACGGGTTCGCGCTCTTGCCGTTCGCCGATCTGCTCGCGCAGCGACAGCACGGCGGCGCCCTCGTGCGGCACCACGCACCCCGCGCGCGCTCGGTCATCTTCCTCTACATGGACGGCGCGCCGAGCTTCCAGGACCTGTTCGACTACAAGCCACGCCTCGTGAAGGAGAACGGCCAGAAGTTCGGGCTGCCGATGGAGCCGACGCAGTTCAACAACCGCGGCAACACCCTCGGCCCATGCGCCAAGTTCGCGCAGCGGGGAGAGAGCGGCCAGTGGGTCAGCGACCTGATGCCCTACACGGCCAAGGTCGCCGACAAGCTGACGTTTGTCCGCTCCATGTATGCAGACTTTAGCGAGCACACCAACGCCAATTACTTCCTGCACACGGGCCACGGGCTACAAGGCCGACCTAGCCTAGGCGCGTGGATCGGTTACGGCCTCGGCACAGAGGCAGAGGACCTGCCGGCCTTCTGCGTGCTCAACGGCGGGCTGGTGCCGCCCGGCGGAGTCGACAACTTCCACAGCGGCTTCCTCCCGGCCCACAGCCAGGGGTCGCTGTTCGCGATGCAGGGCGACGCGGTCGAGAACATCCAGCCGCGCGAGTCAGCGGCGCGCCAGCGCCGCAAGCTCACGCTCGCGCGCGAGCTCGACCAGCTCGCCGCCGTCGGCGCCGGCTCCGACCCCGCGCTCGACGCCGCCATCCAGAACCAAGAGCTCGCGTTCCGCATGCAGACCGCGGTCCCCGACCTGCTCGAGATCGCAGGCGAGAGCCCCGCGACGCGCGAGATGTACGGGCTCAACTCTGACTACGACAAGACCCGCATCTACGGCAGGCAATGCCTCCTGGCGCGCCGCCTGGTCGAGCGCGGCGTCCGCTTCGTCGAGCTGACATGCGCAGACACAGGCGGGGACCGCTGGGACCAGCACAGCGGGCTCAAGGCCAAGATCACGCGCAACTGCAAGATGGTCGACCAACCGATCGCCGCGCTGCTCTACGACCTTGAGGCGCGTGGGCTGCTCGACGAGACCATCGTGTTGTTCGGCGGCGAATTTGGGCGCACACCGTTTGCCCAAGGCAGCGACGGCCGCGACCACAACCCCTACGGCTTCACCATGTGGATGGCCGGCGGCGGGTTCCGCCCAGGCATCAGCTACGGTGCCACGGACGAATACGGCTACAAGGCGGTCGAGAACCCGGTCTCCATCCACGACCTCCACGCCACCATCCTGTGGCAGCTGGGCATCGACCACGAGCAGTTCACATATCGCTTCGGCGGGCGCGATCTCCGCCTGACCGATGTCTACGGCGACGTCATCCGAGACCTGCTCGCGTGAGGCCACCTCAAGCACTCATGAGCGATCACGGACGCTCGAACGCCGGCGGGCTGAGCGCTCCGGCGCTGCCGCATCGCGCAGGCAGGCGAGCATGCTAGGGGTCATCGCATTCGCCCTCGCGCTCGCGCAACAGGGGCAACCCGACCCAGCAGAGCCGCCCGCGCCGGAG
>JAYYEE010000217.1:0-4033 GCA_036160175.1 Planctomycetota bacterium | reverse complement strand
CTCGCCGCTGAGCTCGCTGCAGGCCTCGTCACCGAGGGTGGGGGGGTTCTCGCCGCCGATCTCGCCGGTGATCTCGCCGGTGATCTCGCCGGTGATCTCGCTGATCTCGGTGATCTCGCCAGCGATCTCGCCGATCTCGTCGGTGTCACGTGATGGCGCTGCGTCACGTGACCTGTCGGCGCTGGGGAAGACACTGCGGCACTCGGGGCACTCGGGGGCGCGCTGTAGCGCCGTGTCGAGGCACTCGCGATGGAAGACGTGGCCGCATGGTGTGCGTACGCGTTCCTGGCCTTCAGCGGCGAACCCGGCGCCACACACGTGGCAGTCGAACTCCGGTACGTCGTCGGTCAGCTCGCCAACCATAGGCACGCTGCCGTCCTCCGCGTCCGGCGCGGGCACCGGCGGAGGGAGACGTGGCGGCGCCGCGCTGAGCGGCGCGGCACGTGGCGGTTGTCGGCTGCCGCGGCGGTGGAAGGTGGAGCTGTGGCGCACCGCCTCGGCGGCGCGCGCCTGCTGCAGCGCGCGGGCGTGGGCAGGTTGCACAGCGTTGCGCACAATGCGTGCGGTCGCGCACGCGGCGACGGTGAGGGAGATGCGGTGCCGCCACACTGCCACGAACGCGTCGGTGACTGCGTTGACGTCGCGGACGCCGGTGCGGCCGCCCCGCATGCGCGCGCAGCGCTGGATGAGGTCGGAGAGGACGCGCCCAATGCCGCCGTGCCGTCCGACGGCCGCGCAGAGGAGCGTGCACCACCTGTCGAGCGCCTCCGGGTGGCGGCCGCCGTCCGTGTACTCGTTCCTGAGGTCGCGCTCGGCCTCGGTCAGTCCCCCGAGCGCGAACCTGTCGGTGTGCGAGTTCGCGAGGTGGGTGGTGCCGGTAGCGTCCACGGTCTTGACGTCGATGAGCAGGTGGCGGCCCGGCCCCGAGGCGTTGTAGACGACGATGTCCGGCCGCTTCAGCGCCGAGTAGAGGCGGTAGTCGCTGGGCTCCACAGCTACGCTCGCCGCGCCGAAGGCCTCCTTGAGCATCTCGGCAAGCAAGTCGCGGAGCGGGTGATGGAGCGTGTCGCTGGCGCGCATGCCGCAGGGGCACCCAGCGAGGTGGCGCGTGTCTGTCGCCCACGCATGGGCGACGCCGCAGCCCATACAGCCCGCCGGGACGGCGGGTCGGATGAAGAGGCCGCTCTGGTGGGCGACGACGGCGGCGCGGGAGTCGGCGAAGCGCGCGAAGCGAGGGGCGGACGCGGCGTCAGGGTCGGGTGCACGGGCACGGACGAAGTCGGACGCGTTCGCCGTGGCCGACTCGAGCAGCGCCGCGCGCCCGGCCGCCGTGGTGGTCGGGGCGGTGAGGTTGAGTGTGAAGGCGAGCGCGTGCGAGACGGCGCTGAGCGTGCGTGCGACGCTACGACCGTCGGTCTCGTACTGGGAGATGTCCAAGGCCTCGGCGGCACCCTCGAGGCTCCGGCGGTGGTGGGTGAGGAAGGGCGCGTTGGCGGCGAAGATGGGGAACGCGCGCGCGCGGACCTCCTCCCACTCAGCTGCCAGGGTGGCACGGCACTCGAGCACGCGCGCGCGCAGGCGAATGCCGAACGCGTTCGAGAAGGTGAGTGGCGCGTTGCGGAAGGTGCAGCGGAGCGCGCCACTAAGTTGCGCAAAGCCTGCGCGCTCGAGCGCCTCCGGCGTGTCTACGCCGCTGGGCTGGCCGTCAGAAGGCTCTCCGAGGCGGCGGACCTCAGCGAGGCGGTTGCGGATGTGCGCGTGCGACTGTGCCCTACTGTGCCCATGAGCTGAAGGAGAGCGCGGCGGCGACGCGCTCGGCGGAGACGAAGCCGCGACCTCCCCAGCGCACCGGAGAGTGCACGACCGCCGCGGCGTCGAGCTGCGAGGACGTCAGCCGCCCGACGGCGGCCTCGTAAGCGGCGCGCTGCAGCTCGTCGAAGCGCCGCGCGGCGGGGAGCAGCTCGTGAGCGAAGACCGCGGAGCAGTGGTGTGTGAAGCGCCCCGGCAGCGTGACTCGCATGAGCTGCATGTACTCGTGAGCGTAGTAGTGGTCGCCGGAGAGGAGGATCGCCTGGGCGCGCGCGACGTATGCCTCGGCGTCGGTGATGGTCTGGTCGAGCTCGGCCGCCACGAACTCGGACGTGCCAACCACCGGCGAGCCGAGGAGGCGGACGCCTTGCGACAGGTGCGCGTCCTTGCGCCACGCCTTCAGCTCGTCGGACCCCTCCGCAGCAAGGCGGTCGCCGGCGGGCTCGCGCAGGCCGCGCATGCCGTGCACGCTGGCGGGGAAGACGGCGCGGAGGCGTTCGCGCTCACGTCGTGCAAGGGTGCGTTGCTCTTCGGCGACGGGGAGCGGCAGGTCGCCGCCGAGTGAGCGGATGGCGCTGGTGAAGAGCGCGTCGTCGCCGGCGGGGAAGGCGGTGGCGAGCGTCCAGATGCTGCACTTGGCGATGTTCAGACGCATCCCCGTGTTCTCGTAGAAGTTGTTGTCCGACTCCTCGTCCACCAACTCGTTGATAAAGCGGGCGAGCTCCTCCACCGGGCCGACGACCGTGCCGTCGTCGAGGTAGTAGAGGACGCCGGCCTGCACGAGCGGCTGGAGGCGCTCGGCGATGAGCTCGTCGATGGAGAAGTTATGGTCGACGGGGCCGAAAGGGTCGCCCTGGGTGGTGCCGGCGCTCTGCCAGAAGATGCGGAAGGACCCGTCCTCCATGCGCAGGTAGCGCGGCGCAGGCCGCGAGTAGCAGCGCTTCGCCCACCTGTAGGCGCCGGGTGCCTTGGCGAGGATGCGCTCGAGGAACTTGCGGCGGCTGCAGTTCTGGAAGGCGGAGATGGCGTCAAGCTGGAGCACGCCGTACTCGGGGTGCGCGTGCAGGAGCTCGATGACGGAGTGCTGCACCTGCTGCATCCCCGACTTGCTCCCACCGGCCTGGTAGGGGTTCCAGTCGGCCTCGCCCTGCGGGTCGAAGACGGCGGCGAAGATGGGGCCGAACTGCCGCACCCCAGTGGCGCCGATCAGGTTGAAGAACGTGTTGGGCACTCCGAGGGGGCGGATGTCGCGACGGACGTCCATGCTCTCCTGGTCCTCCGCGTCGTCCTTCTTGCGCAGGTTGACGAGGCGGCCGGCGTCGATCCACGGGAGGTCGAGGTCGCCCGTGAAGAGCTTGTCGGCCAGTTCGTACAGGTCCTCTGCGCCGCCGGCCTCGACGCACCAGCCGATGTGCTCCCAGCGTCGACCCTGGGCGTCGGCGGCCTTGCCAATGGGGATGCGTCCCGTCTCGTCGGCGCCAATCTGGTGCATGAAGACGGCGCGGTCGAGGTGCTCGGCGGGAGGCAATGCTTCACCGGCGTGCGCCTCGTTGAAGGCGTCGAGCTCGGCGGTGCGGTCGGGGAAGTGCGGCTCGACGGCGGCGGCGGTGGCGGGCGTGCCGCGCGCGACCTCGCCGCGCATGAGTGCCTTGCCCGCGCGCCCGTACTCCGTCTTGCGGCAGAGGCTGAGCACGTCGGTGCGCGTGCGCTCGTCCGACTGGGTGGCGACGAGGCGGCGGCGGTGGCGGGTCTCCATGCGGGGGAAGAGGCCGGCGAGGTCGCGCAGCTGGATGACCTGCGCGACGCGATCTAGGAAGACGTTGGCGCCGTTGCGCGTGCGGCGGCGGTCGGTGAGTAGCAGGCGCGGCAGCACGGCGAGCAGTTTCGCCGCGTGCGGGTCGCCGGTGGCGTTGACCCGGCGGATGACCTGTAGCTCAACCGCGCCGTACGCGCGGCGCTCCAGCTCGCCCAACTCCGACACAGTGCTGAACGGGTTGTACTCGATGTCGGAGCGGTCGAGGGTGTCGAGGAAGTTGCGCCACCCGGTGTTCACCTCCCAGTCGATCGCACCGAGCGGCGTCGCGTCGCGGCGGCGGCGGCGGCGGGGAGGAGGAGCGGGGTAGGTGGCGTCAGGGCCACTGCGTCGAGGGTCGCCGCGGCGGAGCGCGGCGCGCTGCGGCGCAGGGGCCGGCGGCGGTGCGGATGGCGGCGCTGGGCGGGACTC
>JAYYEE010000216.1:0-19445 GCA_036160175.1 Planctomycetota bacterium | reverse complement strand
CGGCTTCCCCTCACCCCGGCAGCCCTGCGCGCGCGCCGCCGTTGCCCACGAATGCATTAACTTGCGCCCCTCCCCGGACGCCGCCCTCCGGGCGGTCCGCGAGGCCTACCGGCAAGGACACCGCTCTGCGCTGGTCGTGATGCCCACCGGCACGGGCAAGACCGTGCTCTTCGCCGAGATCTCGCGGTTGGCGAAGGGGCCGGTGCTGGTGCTGGCCCACCGGCAAGAGCTGGTTGAGCAGGCGCGCGAGAAGATCGCCAACTGGTGCGACGACGTGGTCGCGGTCGAGATGGCGGGCCAGCGCGGCTTCACCAAGCCGGACGGGACGCGGCCCAAGATCGCCGTCGCGAGCATCCAGACGCTGAGCCAGCGGCTGCGCCAGGCGCCGAAGGACGCGTTCAAGATCGTCGTCGTCGACGAGGCGCACCACGCGACGTCGGACTCGTACCGCAAGGTGCTCGACCACTTCGACGCGTGGCTGTTGGGCGTCACCGCGACGCCCGATCGCAGCGACCGCGCGCCGCTCGGCGACGTCTTTTCGACGGTGGCGTTCGCCTACGACGTGCGCCAGGCGATCGCCGACGGCTGGCTGTGCCCGATCCGGTCTTTCCTGGTGCAGACGCAAGCGGACTTCTCGCACGTGCGGAAGGTCGCGGGCGAGCTCGCGACGCGGGACGTCGAGGACGTGCTGACGCGCGAGCTCCACCTCGCCGAGATCGTCACGCCGATCCTGCGCGAGCGCGGCGGCAGGCCGACGATCGTCTTCGCCGCCTCGGTCGCGCACGCGCACGCGCTGTGCCGCGTGTTCAACGAGCAGGCGGGCGCGCCGGAGTTCGCCGCGGCGCTCGACGGCACCAGCCCCTACGACGTGCGCGCCCCGGTGCTCGACCGCTTCAAGCGCGGTGAGATCCAGGTGCTCGTCAACTGCTCGCTGTTCACCGAGGGCTTCGACGTGCCGCAGATCGCGCTCGTGGCGATCGCGCGGCCGGTCCTGTCGCGCTCGTTCTACGCGCAGATGGTCGGCCGCGGCACGCGGCTGTCCGAGGGAAAGCGAGACCTGCTGGTGCTCGACTTCGCGCCGATCAACTGTCGGCACTCGCTGGCGCACGCCGTCGACATCTTCACGTCGGTCGACGAGGAAGTGCGCGAGCAGGCGCGCGCGGTCACCAAGGCCGCGAGCGAGGAGGGCGAGGCGCTCGCGCTGGAGCGCGTGCGGGAGCGGGCGCAGCAGGCTCAGGAGGCGCGCGAGGCTACGGTGAGCTACCAGCTGCGCGAGCGCGACCCGTTCCAGGCGGTGGGCATCGACGTCGACTTCTACGTGCGCCGCTCGCGCGGCGGCGCGCGCGCCACCGACAAGCAGCGCAGCTACCTCGAGAAGGCGGGCCTGCCCAAGGAGCGCGCCGAGCAGCTCTCGAGCCGCCAGGCCGAGGCGATCCAGGAGCGGCTGCGCGAGCGCAAGGCCGTCGGGCTGTGCTCGCCCAAGCTGGCCCAGAAGGTCTGCGCGCTGGGCGTCGACCCGGCCGAGATGCACCGCGAGGAGGCCGAGCAGCTGCTGCGCGAGCACCGCGCGCAGCGTCGGCCGGGCTGAACTCTGCCCGGGCCTCGGTGCTGACAGCGGCGCGTCGTCGGCTACGCTGCCGCGATGCCTCGCACTGCCGAACTGCTCTTCGGGACGGGCCGCGTCCCGCTGCGCTTGCCCGCGCACGCGGTCGTACTGCGCGGTCCTGAGATCCCGCGCGCGGCCGCGCCTGAGGCGGCCGTTCGCGCGGCGCTGCGGCAGCCGATCGGCGCTGCGCCGCTGCGCGAGGTGGCGCAGGCCAAGCAGCCCGGCTCGGTCTGCATCACGATGAGCGACATCACGCGGCCCGTACCCAACGAGCTGTTGATCACCGCGATCCTCGAAGAGCTCAACGCGGTCGGCGTACCGGACTCGTCGTGCACGGTGCTGATCGCGACCGGCATGCACCGCCCATCGACCGAGCGCGAGCGCCAGACCATGCTGGGCGACGCGCTGCTGGGCCGCGTGCGCGTCGTCGACCACGAGGCGGACCGGCTCGACACGCACGTGCGCGTCTGCGACGACCCGCCGGTCAGCGTCAACCGCCTCTACGCCGACGCGGACCTCAAGATCGTCACCGGCCTGATCGAGCCGCACTTCATGGCCGGCTACTCCGGCGGCCGTAAGGGCATCTGCCCGGGGCTGGTCGACCTGGAGACGGTGCAGCGCTTCCACGGCCACCGCGTGATGGGGGACCCGGCGGCGACTGAAGGTCGCATGCAGGGCAACCCGTGCCACGAGATCGGGATGCTGGTCGCCCAGCAGGTCGGCTGCGACTTCTTGGTCAACGCGGCGATCACGCACGCGCGCGAGCTCGCCGGGGTGTTCGCCGGCGACCTGGTGGCAGCGCACGAGGCGGGCTGCGAGCAGGTCGGGGCGTGGACCTCGGCCGCGGTCACGCAGCCGTTTGACCTGGTCGTCACGAGCGCGGGCGGCTACCCGCTCGACGAGAGCTACTACCAGACGGTCAAGGGCATGGTCACCGCGCTGCCCGCGCTGCACGAAGGCTCGCAGCTGTTGATGTGCAGCGCCTGCACCGAGGTCGGCTCGCCGGAGTTCACGGCGCTGATGCAGCGCTACGGCGACGACTACGAGGCGTTCCTGCGCGACATCGCCGCGAGCGGGCGCACCGAGAAGGACCAGTGGCAGTTCCAGATGCAGACCCGCGTGCTTGCGCGCGTCGGGCGAGCGCGCCTGCTGCTCGCCAACGACGGGCTCCCGCTAGAGACCCAGCGCGGCCTCGGCGTGACGCCGGTCGCGGGCGAAGGCGACGCGGTCGCGCGGGCGCAGCGCCACCTCGACGCGTTTGTTCAGCAGCGGCCGGGGGCGCGCGTCGCGGTCATCCCCGAGGGTCCCTACACGATGCTGCGGGCCTGAGGCTTGCGCGGCCGCTCAGCGGTGGCCGTGCTTCTCGAGGTGCTTCTTCAAGTAGCCAGCGCGGTACGGATAGCCGTCGAACGGCGCAGGCTGGTCGGCGAGGAAGCGCGGGTCGTTGGTGCGCTTGAGCTCCGCGACCAGCAGCTGGCGCAGCTTGAGGACGAGCTTTCGGTACTTGGGATCCGGGGCGAGGTTTTTCACCTGGTCCGGGTCGACGCGCGTGTTGTAGAGCTCGACCGCGGGGCGCTTGCCGAAGCAGAGCTCGTAGTAGCGCGCGCCGTCCTCGGTCTCGCGGTCGGCGGTGATGCGCGACTTGGTCGGACCGTTGTCGCAGTCCGAGTGCTTACTCATCGGGTGGGTCGCGCCCTCGGGCACGCCCGCCGGCCACCGCTCGGGCTCGAGGTTGAGGATCAACAGCCAGTCGTCGCTGCGCAGCGCGCGCGACGGGTAGCCGTCGAGCGACGGCATCTTCTGCGCTGGGGTGTGGCGCTCGCGACCCAGCACCACGAACTGCCGCCCCGCCGTCTTCGGCCCGTTGAGCCACGGCAACAGGCTCTGTCCGGTCATCTCCGCGGGCGCCTCGACGCCGGCCGCCGCGAGGAACGTCGGCGCGAGGTCGGTCAGCGACGTCATCGCAGCGACGCTCCGGCCAGCCTCGACCTGCGCGGGCCAGCGGACCGCCAGCGGCACGCGCGCGCCCCAGTCGTAGAGGTTGCCCTTGCAGCGCGGGAACGGCATCCCGTGGTCGCCGGTCATCACCACGATCGTGTTGTCCAGCTCGCCGCGCTCCTCGAGCAGCTTCAGCGCCTCGCCGACCTCGCGGTCCCAGCGCTGAACCTCGAAGTAGTAGTCGGCGATGTCGCCCCGCACGTCGTCATGCTGCGGGAAGAACGACGGCACGTGGACCTCGGCGGGGTCGATGCCGGCCGCGCGGCCGCTGTGGCGCTTGTAGCCGCGGTGCGGGTCCGAGGTGCCGAACCAAAAACAGAACGGCTGGTCTTCGGGCTGCGCCGCGAGGAACGCGTCGAACTTGCTGTTGGGCCCGCACGGGTTGCCTTGGTAGCCGCCGGCCTTGGCGTTGCCCGGCCCCCAGGCCTTGCGCCAGTGGCCGACCCGGTAGCCGCTCTGCTCCAGCAGCCGCACGAACGTCGGGTGCTCGGCGCTCAGCGTGCTGTGCAGGTTGGCGCCCTCGCCCAGGCGGTAGAACGCCTGGCCGGTCAGGATCGCGTTGCGCGACGGCGTGCACGACGGGCTCGACACGTAGGCGTGCTCGAAGCGCGCGCCTTCGCGGCACAGCCGGTCGAAGGTGGGCGTCTGCACGACCGCGTCGCCGTAGGCGCCCGCGTGCGGCCATCCCCAGTCATCGGCCATGGCGAACAGGATGTTGGGGCGCTCGACCTCCTGGGCGGCGCAAGCACCGGCGGCGAGGTGCGCGACGAAGACGAGGAAGAGGCGCGAGAGCACGGTTCGCATAGCGACATGGTCGCATCCCGCGCCGCAACCGGCGAGGGCCAACGCGCGAACCCTCAAGACGTGATGACCGAAGCCGCAGCCGAAGAGACCGCCCCGTCACGGGCGGCGCCATGGGTGGCCGCCCTCCTCTGCGGTGCGGCCACCTGGTGGCTCGGAGACGTCTGGGACGCCCAGCGGCTCGCGCACGTCGCTGTGTGGGTCGTGCTCGGCCTCGTGCTGCTGCCGCTCGGCTTCGTCGTCGGGCTCGGGTCGGTCGCGGTGGTCATGCTCGGGCTGCTGGCGGGGTTCTCGGTCCCGGCGTGGCTGACAGGACGGCCCGTCGGGCTCAGCGGCGTCGCGCGCGCGCTGCTCCGGCTCGTCTCCGGCATCTTGCCGGACTACTGGCGCGCGCTGCGCGCGGTGCAGAAGCCGTGGCTGTGGGGGGCGACGGCCGGCTTCGTGGTCAGCATGGCCGCGCGCTTGGCGCTGGTCGGGCTCACTCCGGCGTGAGCTGGTCGAGCCACCCGCAGAGGTCGTCGAGCGCGCGCGCGCGGTCGACCGCGACCTCCTGGTAGACCTCGTGGACCAGGGCGGGGTAGCTGATCCACTCTTTGCGCGCGGCGCCCAGCCGCTCGAAGAACGCGCGCGTCGCGGCCGCGTCGACGACCCGGTCTGCGCCGGCGACTTGGAGCAACGTCGGGGCCTGGATCTGCTCTGCGCCGTCGCGCGCGCGCCGCTGCGCCCGCAAGCTCTCGGTCCACCAGCGCGCGGTCGCGACGCGCACGGCGAGCTCGTCCTCGCGCATCCGCTGCCGCGCGTCGGGGTCGTGGGTCAGGTCCTTGGCGTCGAGATCTGCCGGCAGCGACAGGGTCGGCCAGAAGGCCGAGGTCAGCTGCGCCAGCGCCCGCTTCCACCACGGGACGCGCACCAAGAAGCGCAGCGCGGGGCTGCTGAGCACGAGGCCGCGGAGCTCGGGCCGCCGCTCCATGGCGTAGAGCGCGGCGACCAGCCCGCCTTGGCTGTGCCCGAGCAGCACCGGCGGCCCAGGCGCGCGCGCCTGCAGCGCGTCGAGGCCCCAGGCGACGTCGTCGAGGTAGTCATCGAACGCGCGCACGTACGCCCGCCGCCCGCCGGAGCGGCCGAAGCCGCGCTGGTCGACGCCCAGGCAAGAGTAGCCGCGCGCGTTCAGCGCGGCGAAGACGTGGTCGTAGCGGCCGACGTGCTCGCCGAAGCCGTGGATGACCAGGACCGCGCCGCGAGCGGCTGGCGCGGGTCGCCACACAGAGTAGAGCTCTGGACGTCTCGCCACGGCTCAGCGCTGCGTCGGTCGCGGGACGTGTTGGTCGACGAGGATGACGTTGCCGTCGGGGTCGACCCACGTGATGCTCGCCCGGAACACTGGCGCCGCAAGCAGGGCAGAGAGGAGCGCGCGGCGGGTCTTCATGACGACCAGCCTATACTGCGCGGCATGCGCGTTCTGCTGTTGGCCTTGTTGTTGTGCGCATGCGCGTCCGCGCCGCGCGGCTCTGCCGCGCCACGTCGGCCGAACATCCTGTTCGTGATGATCGACGACTTGGGCTGGATGGACCTCCACGCCCAGGGCAACGACCGCTTCCGCACGCCCAACATCGACCGGCTCGCGGCGGCGGGGACGCGGTTCACCGACTTCTACGCGGCCGCGCCGGTCTGCTCGCCGACGCGCGCGGCGTGCGTGACCGGCCTCGCGCCCGCGCGGCTGAAGGTGACCAACCACATCCCCGACCGGTGGAGCTTCTACGACCGCAAGCCTTCGGGGGACGGGCCGCGCCGCGGTCGTGAGTGGGGGCCGGGGCGATCGCGCAACACGCTCGACAAGGCGGCCCCGACGATCGCGCAGCGCCTCAAGCAGGCGGGCTACCGAACGGGCTTCGTCGGCAAGTGGCACCTCGCCGGGCCGGACTGGCGCACCGAGGACACCTCGATGTTCCCCGAGGCCTACGGCTTCGACGTCAACGTCGCGGGCAACGCGATGGGCGGTCCGGGCACGTTCTTCGCGCCGATCAACATGCCGAACTATCAAGCGGGGGAGGAGGGCGACTACCTGCCCGACTTGCTCGCGCAGGAGGCCGTCGACTTCGTCGCTGCGCCGCGACCGGAGGGCGAACCGTTCTTCCTGTGCCTGTGGACCTACACCGTCCACTACCCGATCGAGGCGACGCCGGAGCTCTTGGCGCGCTACTCCGACGAGCAGGAGCCCGACATGCCGACGCGCTACCGCGCGATGGTCGAGGGCATGGACCGCGCGGTCGGCCGCGTGCTCGCCGAGCTCGAGCGGCAGGGGATCGAGGACGAGACGCTGGTCGTGTTCACCTCGGACAACGGCCAGATGCCGGGGGCGTCCGTCGCCGACCCGCTGCGGGCTGCGAAAGGCTACCTGTACGAGGGCGGCATCCGCGTGCCGATGATCGTGCGCTGGCCCGGTCGGGTCCGCGCGGGCGCCGTGGAGGCGACGCCCGCGATCTCGATGGACTTCGCGCCGACGTTCCTCGAGGCGGCGGGCGTGTCCTTTGAGGCCGAGGAGTTCGACGGCGTCAGCTTGCTGCCGCTCGCCGCGCGGGGCGAGGCGTTGGCGCGCGACGCGATCTTCCAGCACTACCCGCACTACGCCTACCACGGCAGGAACCACATGGGCTCGGTGATCCGGCGCGGGGACCTCAAGTACATCCACCACTACGACGACGACGCGCACGAGCTCTACGACCTCGCGGCGGACCTCGGCGAGCGGCGCAACCTCGCCGGGGCGCGGCCGGTGGCTGCTGCGGCGATGCGGCGCGAGTTGACGGCGTGGCTGCGCGAGGTCGGCGCGGAGCTGCCGCGTCCCTACGCCGAGATCCCCGCGGGCGAGCTCCCTGGCAAGAAGCGCCGTTAAGCGGGCCGCAAGGCGACCGCGTCGAAGCGCCGGTGCGTCTCCGTCCAGCTGCGCTTGTAGTCCATCACCGGCCCCATGTCGTAACGCTCGACGCCCTCCTCGCAGAGCCAGCGCACCTGCTCAAGCTGCAGCAGGTTGCCGATCGAGGCCCGGCGCCAAGCTTCAACGAAGCTGAACTGCTGGCCGCGGTAGACGCCGCTTGCGACCCCGCCGAAGACGAAGCCGATGTCTTCGCCGTCGTGCACCGCGAACATGACGCGGCCGCCGCCGGACGCGACCTGTCGCTGCAGCATCAGGCGGTAGAACGTGCGCGACGGCTCCTCGGCCATGCCGCAGCGGCCGACGCCCTTCCAGCTGCGCGCTTCGACGGCGAGCACGCGCGCATAGACCGCGTCGCACTCTGCTGCGGTGCGCGGGACGCGGCGCTCGTAGGTGACGCCCTGCGCCGCGGCGCGCCGCGCGGCGCTCCGCACTCCGCGGCGGAGCTTGGCCGACCGCCGCGACAAGTAGCCGTCGAGGCCGCCGCGGAGAGACGCAGTGCAGGCGGTCTCGTCGCTCACCCGGAAGATCTGGTGGGTCGCGCCGAACGCGCGGACCAGCTCCTGGACCCGCGCACCTCCTTGCTGCAGGCCGCTGACGATCACGGCGTGCTCTGGGTGCTCGGCCATCAGCTCGCGGAGCATCGGCACCGCGTCGGGGCCGATCAGCGTGGAGCCGAAGAGCCAGCTGTTGTCGATCGGCTCTAAGACCGGCACGTCTTGGATGACGCGCTCGGCGAAGGCGACCACGCTGCCGTCGTGGGCGCGCACCCGGAGCGGACGGCCCGGGGAGATGCTCTCGTAGAACGACAGCTGCCACTCCGTCCGGCAGCAGAACGGGTCGCCGTGTTGGTCGGCGACCACGGCGCGGTTCCAGATCGATTCTGCGTGGTCGAACTCGATCATGCGCGCGTGGCCCGCCGCCGGCCGCAGCGCGGCGGCGCGGGCCTCGTCGGGGCTCTTACTTCTTCTTGGCGACCGTGACCGGCACCATCACGTGCTGCTTGCCGAACGCGATGTGCAGCGAGCACATGCCGTCTTCGGCCGACGGGTTGAGGCTGACCTTGAGGCACTTGGACTCGGTCGGCGCGTCCGTGAGCACCATGCGCCACTTCACCGTGTCGCCTTCCTTGGGCTTGAGGTTGAGCACCCAGCCGGCGCGCTCGCTGAGCGTGAAGAACATGCTGTACTTGCCGGCGGGGACCTTCTTGCCGGCGGTCATCAGGTCGACCGAGGTCTCGACGGAGCCGATCGGGTTCTTCGCGGCGAAGCCGTTGAAGCGCTCGTGCATGTCGACGTTGTCCTTGAAGCCCTGCCACTGCCCCTTGCCAAAGCGGAGCGCGGTGTAGTTGACCGACAGCTTGTTGCCGCCCATCTCGAGCGTGTTGGTCACCTTGGCGGCGCCGCGGTTGATGCTGCCCATGACTTGGGCTTGGAGGCCGCAGCTGAGCAGCGCGGCGCAGGCGAATGCGAGGACGGACTTCATCATGTTCGTGTTCCTTCGTGTTTGGGGTCGGTGTGTGGTGCGGAGTGTAGGCGAAGCCGCGCCCGAGCGCGGGGGCTTTCCAGCCGCCGAGCCGGCGAATCCGCCGGGCGCGACGAGCGAACATCTCCCGACACGGCCCGCCGGATGTGGCAGGCTGGCACTAGACTGCATGTTCGACCCCGAAGATCTCGACCCCGTGACGGCCTCCTACCACGAGGCCGGCCACGTGTTGATGGCGCACTTGCTTGGCGGCCGCGTCGTCGGCGCCAGCATCGAGCCCGACGAGGACGAGGTGATGGGGCAGACCGCGGTCGAGTGGTCGGGCGTCGACGCGCTCGAGCGGGCCCGCCGCTCGGCGATGGTCGCCTTGGCCGGGCCCGTCGCCGAGGCTTGGTGGCGGGGCGAGGCCAGCGTGATCGACGCGTTGACGTCGTGGCGCGCAGACTGGCAGGAGATCGAGCGGGCGCTGCTGGTCGTGCCCGCAGACGAGCGCGACGCGTCGCTGCGCGGGTGGCTGGCCGACGTGCGCTTCGAGCTGCTCGGCGAGGTCGCGTGGGAGCACGTCTGCCGCGTCGCCGACATGCTGGAGGCGCACGGGACCCTGGACGAGACCCTGATCGAAGACGCGCTGTCCTGACGAGGGCGATCTGGAGACGCTGAGGTAAGATCGATGGCTGTGAGCAACGAACCCGAGTTCCACTTCAGCACAGAGGTGCGCGTGCGCTTGCCGGAGACCGACGCGATGGGCGTGGTCTTCCACGGCAACTACTTCACCTACCTGGAGGTCGGTCGCGTCGACTATTTGCTCAACCTCGGGTTGACCGAAGGCAACCGGCCGATCCGTGACTTCGACAACGTCGTGGTCTCCGCTCACCTCGACTTCCGGTCCCCGGCGCGCCTGCACGACGTGCTCAAGATCGAGGTCCGCGTGTCGGAGATCCGCACCGCGAGCATCCGCTTCGAGTTCCGGATCCGCAACCGCAGGAGCAACACGCTGGTGGCCGAGGGCTACACCGTGCACTGCGCGATCGGCGAGGACTTCCAGCCGCAGCCTGTGCCGGAGTCGTTCCGCGCGGTGATCGACCGCTTCGAGCAGGGCTAGGCGTCGCTGTAGTGGCCCGGCGGCGGGGCCCAGGTGTCGGCGCGCCGTAACACGCCGTCGAGCCTGCGCCAGGTTGCGACGGACCTGTCTGCTCGCAACGGCCCGCGTGGTGGGGCGTCGAGGGCGCGTGCCGCGCGCCATGATGGGGTAACATCCGAGGCGTAACTGCTCCCCTGCCCTGAGCCCCGACCATGCGATCCATCTTCCTCCTTCTCTCGAGCAGCTTGGTCGTCGGCGCGTCCTCGGCGCAGGCCGCGCCGTGCCTCGCGGATAACGACGCGAACCCCCAAGTCGCGACCAACGCGTTTTTCGGCATCCAGAACAGCGCGCCCGGGGTGCACGGTTGGCAGCTCACGCCGCCGACCACGACCACCGCGGCCAGCATGCGGATCTACACTGGCAACAACTACATGAGCCAGACGGGCAACTTCGCGAAGCTCGAGATCTTCGACGACGCTGCGGGGTTGCCGGGGCAGTCGCTGGCCAGCGGCACGTTTCGTCTGCGGATCGGGAAGTCTTGGCTGGGCTGCAACTTCGACGCGCCCGTCACCATGCAGCAGGGCACCCCATACTGGGTCGTGCTGACGGAGCCTGGCTGGACGAACGCGCCGCTGCAGACGTCTGGGGGCACCAACTACCCGATGTACCGGCTCAACACGGTGACCAACGTCTGGTCGCCGTACAACTTCCCGGAGGCGCTGAAGTATCGCATCTACTGCAGCCCGCTCGAGGGCCAAGGGGTCACGTCCATCGGCGCCGCGTGTCCGAGCTCTGCGGGCTCGCTCGGCACGGCGTTCACTAACGACGCGCCGACCGTCGGTAACAGCAACTTCCTCGTTGAGGGCACGGGGTTCACCCCCGGGACCTTTGTGGCCGGCGTGCTCGGCGTCAACCCGGCTTGGCCGAGCATACCGTTCCCTGGCGCGCCCGGCTGCTTCATCAACTCCAGCGGCGACGTGCTGCTGAGCCTTCAGGCTGGCGTCGGCGACGTCCGCGCTACGCAGCCCGACGGGCACGTCGAGATGCCGCTCGGGATCCCGTCGAACTCGGCCTTGATCGGCTTCTTCTTCTCTGCGCAGTTCGCCGCGTTTGACTTCGCGGTCGGCACGCGGGTGCCGTTCGTGACGTCCAACGGCCTGGGCATCACGATCTACTAGGCTGCGTGGCCCTCCCTCGCAGGGCGGGCGCGCGGAGCGGTCGGCGCGCGAGCTGGGGAGGCCGCGCCGTGCGGCGCGACCTGCTGCGCTCAGCCCCGCGGCTCAGCCCGCGTAGGGCACCGACGAGTGGTGCAGGACGATGCGGACCTCGCCCTTGTCGTTCAGCACGTAGCCGAAAGAGTATTCGACCTTGACCAGGTCGCCCTGGGGGTCGGTGAAGAAGTAGTTGCCCATCGCCATGGCGGTGTCGCCGTGGAGGAAGAGCGCCGTGTTCTCAAAGCGCACCGCGGTCCAGCCCTTGATGGCGAACCCGCCGTCCTCACCGCAGACCTTGTTGGTCGCGACGAAGTAGGACAGCGCCTCGTCGAAGGTGCCGCGGAACTGCACCTCGGCCGCGAGCGTCGGCTTGAACAGCACGTTCGACGCGCCGTAGTTGTAGAGGTTGTTGATGTGGTCCTTCGCGGCTTGCTCGAAGTCTTCGCCGTTCTTGTGCGCGGCGGAGATGCGGACGATGCCGTCGCCCCAGGCCTGCTGGGCAGCGAGGACGAGCTCTTCAGTCAACGTGGTCACGGTTGTCTCTAGGGTCGGAGTGCTAGGTGGACGCCCGCCGCGCTTTGGTGGCGACGAGGCGCAGATACCCGATATCGGGCGCACTAGTTTGGGCCCTCGCGCGGTTCATTTCAAACGCGGGCAGTCTGTTCCGGCGGCGGCTCAGAGGCCCCGCAGCCAGTCTGGCCGCAGCGCGACGTCGCCGCTGAGGGCCGCGTCGATCGCGCCGACGATCCCGTCACGGTCCCGGGGCAGGCGGCCGGCCACTGGGAGGCGGTTCGACGCGTGGTTGGTCCGGAAGATGGCGTCGGTGGGCGACGCCTCGGCGACCAGCGTGCGCAGCTCGCGCAGCGTCGTCGGGACGTCGGGGAGCGTAAACAGCCCCTTCTCTTCGGCGCGCGCGATCGGCGTCCCGGGCACGACCGTCAGGGTCAGGGCTGACAAGAACCGCGGGTCCATTGCCGTGGCGAGCTCGGCGGAGCCGCGCGCGTGCTGCTCGCTGCGCTCCGCGCCGCCCGCCCCGAGCAAGAAGATCACCGACAGCTTCATGCCGGCCGCGTGCGCGCGCTGCGCGGCTTCGACGTGCTCTGCCGCGGTGCTGCCCTTCGCGATGCGCTTGAGGGTCGGGTCATCGCCGCTCTCTGGGCCGAGGTAGAGCAGCTCCAGGCCGAGCTCCTTGAGCTCGCGCAGCTCCGCCGCGCTCTTCTGCAGCACGTTGCTCGCCATCGCGTAGCACGAGACGCGCCGCAGCGCGGGGAAGGCCTCGCGGCAGGCGGTCAGGACCGCGCGCCAGTGCGCCATGTCGAGGATCAGCGCGTCGCCGTCCGCGACGAACACCTTCTGCACCTGGGAGCCGAGCGCTTCGCCTGCCGCCGCCACGTCCTCGAGGGTCTCGTCGAGCGGCCGGACCGAGAACTCCTTCTCCCGGTACATGTCGCAGTAGGTGCACTTGTTCCAGCTGCACCCGATGGTGGCCTGGAGGATGTAGCTGTCTGCCTCGCTCGGCGGTCGGTAGATCTTGCCCTGGTAGCGCATCGGGTGGAGCAGCGTAACGCGCGCTCCGCTGTGACGCAGGAACGAGCAGGAACTGGGCCGCTGGATCGCTATCTTCGGCGGCATGAGGCACCTTCTCGTGGCGGCGCTCGGCGCCTGCGTTCTGTCTGCACAGGGTTCGGGGGAGATCACCTCGGGCACGCTCTCGGCGCTGAAGTTCCGCGGCATCGGCCCGGCGATGTGCTCGGGCCGGATCGTCGACCTCGCCGTCGACCCCGAGGTCCCGTCGCGGTGGTTCGTCGCGGCGGCGTCGGGCGGCGTCTGGCGCACGACCAACAACGGCACGACCTTCGAGCCGGTCTTCGATGAGCAGAGCTCGTACTCGATCGGCTGCGTCGCCATCGACCCGAGCAACCGGCACACGATCTGGGTCGGCACCGGCGAGAACAACAGCCAGCGCAGCGTCTCGTGGGGCGACGGGGTCTACCGCTCGCGCGACGGCGGCAAGAGCTGGGAGAACGTCGGCCTCAAGGACAGCCAGCACATCGGCCGGATCGCGGTCGACCCGCGTAACTCCGACGTCGTCTGGGTCGCGGCGCAGGGCCCGCTCTGGAACGCCGGCGGTGACCGCGGGGTCTACAAGACCACCGACGGCGGCGAGACCTGGGCGCACGTGCTTGAGATCAGCCCGCACACGGGCGCAAACGAGGTGCACCTCGACCCGCGCGACCCCGACGTCGCCTATGCGAGCGCCTACCAGCGCCGGCGCCGGGTCTGGACGCTCATCGACGGCGGGCCTGAGTCGGCCATCTACAAGACGACCGACGGGGGCGTCTCGTGGCGCAAGCTGACCAACGGTCTCCCGTCGGTCGACAAGGGCCGCATCGGCATGGCGATCTCGCCGGCCGACCCGGACGTGCTCTACGCGATCGTCGAGGCGCAGCGCGGCGAGGGGGGCACGTTCCGCTCCACCGACCGCGGCGAGAGCTGGGCCAAGATGAGCTCCAAGGTCTCAAGCAGCCCGCAGTACTACAATGAGCTGGTCTGCGACCCGCACGACGCCGACACCGTCTACTGCCTGGACACCTACACCTCGCGCTCGCGCGACGGCGGCAAGACCTTCGAGCGCGTCGGCAACCGCCACCGCCACGTCGACGACCACGCGCTGTGGATCGACCCGCGCCACGCGGGCCACATGGTGATCGGCGGCGACGGCGGCCTCTATGAGACCTTCGACGGCGGCTCGCACTGGGACTTCAAGGAGAACCTGCCGCTCGCGCAGTACTCCCGAGTCAGCGCCGACCAGGCCGAGCCCTTCTACAACATCTACGGCGGCACCCAGGACAACAACTCCATGGGCGGCCCGTCGCGCACCACCGACCTCGCCGGCATCACCAGCGAGGACTGGGTGGTCACGGTCGGCGGCGACGGCTACGAGGCGCAGGTCGACCCGACCAACCCAGACCTCGTCTACACGCAGTGGCAGTACGGCGGCTTGGTGCGCTTCGACAAGAAGAGCGGCGAGCGCACGGACATCAAGCCGCGCCAAGCGCCGGGCGAGCCGCCCATCGTGTGGAACTGGGACTCGCCGCTGATGATCAGCTCGCACAGTCCGACGCGGCTCTACTTCGCCGGCGACCGGCTGTTCCGCACCGACGACCGCGGCGACTCGTGGCAGACCATCAGCGGCGACCTGACGCGCGGCATCGACCGCGACCAGCTCGAGATCATGGGCCGCGTCCAGGACGTCGACGCCGTCGCCAAGAACGCCTCGACGTCGGTCTACGGCAACTGCGTGTCCTTGACCGAGTCGCCGATCGACGAGGACGTGCTCTACGTCGGCACCGACGACGGCCTCGTGCACGTCACCAAGGACGGCGGCGCGACCTGGACCAAGCTCGCGTCGTTCCCTGGCGTGCCGGAGCGCACCTACGTCAGCCGCCTCGAGGCGTCTCGCCACAAAGAGGGCCGCGTCTACGCCGCCTTCAGCAACCACAAGGACGGCGACTTCACGCCGTATCTGCTCGTCAGCGAGGACTACGGCGCGACCTGGGCCTCGATCGCGGCGAACTTACCTGAGCGCAACGTGGTTTGGTCGCTCGCCGAGGACCACGTCCAGGAGGGGCTGCTGTTCTGCGGCACGGAGTACGGCGTCTACGTCTCGTTTGACCGCGGCGGCAAGTGGACGCGGATGAAGAGCGGCTTGCCGACGGTGGCCGTTCGAGACATCGAGGTGCAGCGCCGAGAAGATGACCTCGTCCTCGGTACGTTCGGTCGCGGCTTCTATGTGCTCGACGACTACGGGCCGCTGCGCGAGCTCGCGCGCGGCGCTGGCGAGGCCGAGGCCCACCTGTTCGCGGTCCGCAAGGCGCCCCTCTACATCGAAGAGAGCCGCCTCGGCATGAACGACGGCCGCGGCGCGCAGGGCTCTACCTACTACGCCGCGCCCAACCCGCCTTTCGGCGCGATCGTGACGATGCACCTGCGCGACGGCCTCGAGACGCGCAAGGAGCGGCGCGAAGCCGCGCAGAAGAAGGCGCGTGATGAGGGCGGCAGCTACCCGTTCCCGTCCGATGAAGACGTGCGCGCCGAAGACCGGGAGAACGAGCCTGCGGTCTGGGTGGCGATCCGGGACGCGAGCGGGGCGTTGGTCAAGCGCGTCGACGCGCCGCGCAAGAAGGGCCTGCACCGCATCGCCTGGGACCTGCGCTACTCCGGCGCGACGAAGGTGACGCTCGGCGCCGCTGGCGCGGGGTCGCCGTGGTCGCGGCCTGACACCGGCCCGCTGGTGCTCGGCGGCACGTTCTCCGCGACGCTGGAGCGCGAGGTCGCGGGCGTCGTGGACGTGCTCGCCGGGCCAGTCTCGTTCGAGGTCGAGGCGCTCAACTTGGCGACGCTGCCGGCTGCGGACAAGGCCGAGGTGCTCGCGTTCCAACGCGACGTGATCGAGCTGCGGCGCGCGGTGCGCGCGAGCGCGCGCGTGCTCGACGAGCTGCAGTCCCGCGTCGACCACTGCCGCGTCGCGCTGCGGCGCAGCGACGCAGACCTCAAGCTGCTGGCTACGGCCGAGGCGCTCGACGCCGAGCTCGCGGGCATGCGGGCCCAGATGTCGGGCGACGCGTCGCTGTCGCGGCGCAACAAGCCGGCGGCCATGTCGATCCAGCAGCGGATCGAGACCGTCGCGGGCGCGCAGCTCTACACGTCGTCGGCGCCGACCAAGACGGAGCGTGATGCCTACGGCTTCGCGGCTGAGGCGTTCGCGCCGCTGTTGGCGAGGCTGCGCGCGCTCGCGACGGGGGACCTCCCGGCTATCGAGCGGGCGCTCGAGGCGACCGGCGCTGGCGACACGCCTGGGCGGCTGCCCGAATGGCGGCGACGCTAGTGCCCGCACCCAGGCCACCTCGCGCGACCATGAGGTGGCGCTGTGGGCTCGTGTTGGTCCTCGGGGTGGCGCCTTGGGCGGTCGGCTGCGCGTCTTCGAGCCGGGCGCCATCGCCCGAGGTCCGGCTGCGCTGCGCGCGCCCGATGTCATTGCTAGAGCCCCTCAAGCTCGCGCAGGGGGCCACCGGCGGGATCTACCTGCTGCGGGCAGAAGTCCCCGACGGCACCGAGGTTTCTTGGCATGGCGACGTCGTCTGTCGCCAGGACGAGGTCGACGACTTCGTGCGCGCGCTGCTCCGCAGCCAGGGCTTGGATCTGCGCGCGCGGCGGCACGGCGACGCGGGTGTGCGCGAGTTGGTCGCGCGGACCGAGCGCTGAGGGTCCGTCCCAAGTATGTCTGGCGGAGCGCGTCGGGTTCGGTTCGGTGGCATGTGGCCTAACATCTTCCGCCCGACATGAACAAGTCGTCCGTCCTCATGACCCTGCTCGCCGCCCTGGCGCTCGCCGGAGGTTGGTTCCTCCTGGGCTCCGGCGGCGTCGTCGCGCCGCCGGCGCCCCCGGCGGAGGCGGCGCAGCGCGGCGCGCCCGCAGACGCGGAGTATGACGTGGGCGTCGCGGTCGAGGTCGCCGAGTCTGCTTGGCAGGCTGACGAGGGCGAAGACCTCGACGACGAGCCCGAGCGGAGCGAGCTGGAGCTGGCGGTCGCCCCCGCCCCGAAGCTGGTCATCCAGGTCTGGGATCGCAAGCGCGGCCGCGCCGCCGACTCCGCGGATGTCTTCGTGTACTTTGACTACGACGGGCCGGACTATCGCGACCCGTTCCAGCCGCACCTCTGCGAGCTGGCGATCGCGGAGGGGCGCCGCTTCAGGGCGACCAGCGACGGGCGCGTCGAGCTGCCGCGACTCCGCGAGCGCGCCCTGGTCGCCGCGCAGCTGCCCGGCGTCGTGGGCTTCCGCATCCTCGACGAGCGCCACGGCGCTGAAGAGTCCGTGACGCTCCGCGCCGATGAGACGGTGACGGTGCGCGTGCTTGACGAGGATGGCCAGCCTGCTGCGGATGTCCCGGTCGGCGTCCAGCAGCGCGTCGTCGAGCGCGTCGACCTCCGCGAGAGAACGCGGGAGCTGGAGCAGACCGTCAAACGGGTCGCGGAGATGCGCGCGGAGATGGAGCGCGAGCCGATGCGGGCTGAGTCCATCAAGTGGCGCATGCAGTGGAGCGAGCGCAGGGTCTCCTCGCTCAAGCGGTCCGTGGAGCGGCTGCAAAAGACGGCGGAGCAGCAGCGCAGAGGCCGCCAGTCCAACGGCGAGAAGGCCCCTTCGAAGCGCTCGAAGGCGGAGGCGTCGCCGCGGTTCGTCTACGAGGCCGACTTCGAGGTGCGGGCGCGGCGCAAGACGGACGACCGCGGCTACGCGGTCTTCCGTCACTTCCAGTTCGTCCGGGAGCGCGCGGAGAAGTGGTGGCCCGAGGAGCACCGGGATCGCTTCGAAGCGGTGCTCGCGATGCCCCTCGCCGCGCCGGTGCGCGCGCCGTTCTCAGGCCGCCCGCTGCCTGAAGAGGTGATTGAGCTGCGGCTGCCGCCGACCGGCTCGGTCACGCTGCGGACCGTCGATCGCGACGGGCGCCCGTTTACGCACCCCGTCCGCGGGACGCTGCGCATCGACGGCGCCCGCAACCCAGACTTCGCGCGCGTGCAGCTGCGCAAGGAGCAGGACGAGGCCGGCGTCGTGTTCTCGCACGTCGGGCTGGGCATGCAGGTGGTCGCCGACTGCCGGCTCGATGATCGCGACTTTCGCTGGCGTTCGCCGGTGTTCCCGGGGCCGCAGACGCCCGGCGAGCACGTCGTCCACGACCTCGTCGTCGCGCCCGACGCGGCGATGCTGTTCGGCCGCGTGCTCGACGAGTCAGGCGCCGCCATGGCCGGCAGCGAGCTGACGTTCTTGATCAACAGCGCGCGCGGACGCCTAGAAGGTGAAGAGGTCGTGCTCGACCGCGAGGGGCGCTTCCACTTGCCCTACGAGCCGCGCGACTCCAGCCGCGCGCCGTTCCGATTCCAGATCCGCGATGAGGAGAACGACGAGCTCCCAGGCCTCTCGCAGACGTTGCCGATGCTCGCGCGCGAAGGGGTCACCGACCTCGGTGAGCTGCAGCTGGGGCTGCTCGACCAGGTCGCGTTCGGCCGCGTGGTCGACGACCTCGGCGCGCCGGTCGAGGACGCGCACATCCAGCTGCAGCGTGAGCGCCCGAGCGGCCGCAACGGCGACCGCTTGCGCTTCCAGGACGAGGCCTTCACCGACACACACAGCGACGAGAACGGGGACTTCTGGCTGTTTGGCGACGTGGAGTCTGCGCGCGACCGACTGCGCGTTCGGGCGGACGGCCACTTTCCTGAGGAGACGCGCGGCGTGGAGCGCGTCACCGGGTCGGAGATTCGGCTGCTGCGCAAGGCGCGGCTCGTCGGGACGGTCACGCTGCCGGAGTGGCTGCCGAGCAAGCGCGTCAAGGTCGCGCTCCGCTCTCTCGACGAGCCGGGTCGAGACCGCGACGACCAGATCCGCGACTGGCAGGGCAAGCGTTACATCTACTTCGACTGGGCGCGCCCCGGCCTCTATTCGCTGGAGCTGCGGCTCGAGGACTTCCCGGCGCCGTTCTTCCGCGTGGACGGGCTGCAGGTCCGCCCGGGCGACCACGACCCGCACCCGCGGCTGACGGGGCTCGACCTTGGGGGCTATCTGCACCGCTTCGAGGTCACGGCCGTCGACGAAGTCGGTAAGCGCATCAACCCGAAGTCCCCGCTGCTCGCGCGCGTGTCGCGCGGCAACGGCGAGTCGCAGATCGTGGGCTTCTCGTGGAAGGGCGGCAAGGTCGAGATCGTTCACTCTGAGCCGACGCTCGCCGTGACGCCGATCGCGCCAGGCTTTCGGGCCGAGGCCGCGGTGTTGAACGCTGGCGCCAACGAGCTGCGCTTCCTCCGCGTGCCGAAGATCACGCTGCACATGCCAGGCATCCGCGCGGTGACGGGCGAGACCAACGTCTGGGTGGGCATGCGCCTGCTCGAGGCGCCCGATCTGGCGTTGTTGGACGGCCGCGGCGAGTGGTTCACGCGGAGCCTCAAGCGCGCGACGTCGAGCTACGGGCGCCTCGGCGGAAATGAGCGGGCGCGCGTCGCGCCCCTCATGGACGGGCGCTACGCGGTGACGGCGTACATCGGCGACAAGGAGAAGGGCGGCTTGGTCGAGGTCCCGATGAGCGAGGTGGACGTGCGCGTCGTGCCGGGCGAAGGGCCGCTCGTGCTCGAGGTGCCAGGGGATCGCCCGGAGCTGAGCGAGGCGATGCGAGAGGTCGCGCGTCGCGCGGCGGCGGCGCCTGGACAAGGCGCCGGCCGCTGATCCGGGGCGGCGACGGGCTACGACGAGCCGGTGTTGCTTGAGCCTACGACACCACGTC
>JAYYEE010000215.1:0-4216 GCA_036160175.1 Planctomycetota bacterium | reverse complement strand
GCCCAGCACGCACCAATGAGTGCTGCAGCGAGCGCGATGCACAGTGTCATCCAGATCATTCCGGAGCCCTCTCCGTGGGGTCTGTCCGCACGCACCCAACCTGCCAACGCCCACGGTGCCGCATCACTGCGCCTCGTCACTGAAGCGATAGCCCACCCCGCGCACCGTCTCGATGCATCGGCTGCTGTCGCCGAGCTTTTGGCGCAGCGCTCGCACGTGAACGTCGATGTTGCGGTCATCCACGATCACGTCTTCACCCAGCACCCTGCTAAGCAGGTGCGAGCGCGGAAAGACGCGGCCTGGATGCGACGCGAGGAAGTGAAGCAGTCGCATCTCCGTCGGCGTCAGGCTCAACAGTTGCCCGCCCTTACGCGCCTCGAAGCGCCCTACATCAATGATGAGTTCGCCGCGAGCGACGCGCTCATCGTTGGAGCCCGCCCCATCTTCACCAGCGCGTCCACGCCGGAGCACGACCTTAATACGCGCCACCAATTCTCGAGGGCTGAACGGCTTCGCGAGATAATCATCGGCCCCGATTCCGAGACCGAGGATGACGTCGCTCTCTTCGCTCTTGGCCGTGACCATCACCACCGGGATCTTCCGCGTCACCGGGTCCGCCTTGACCTCGCGGCAGACCTCGACCCCGTCCATCCCGGGGAGCATCAGGTCCAAGACGACGAGGTCTGGGTTGTCCGTCCGGATGCGACTGAGCCCTTGTTCGCCGTCGCGACACCTGATGACGCGGTAGCCCTCTCGCTCGAGGTTGTAGGAGATGAGCTCCAGGATGTCGGGCTCATCCTCAACGACGATGATTTTCGCTTTTGCCACGACGATTCAGGCTCCACTCACCAGCGGTATTCTGCGGCGTCGCCGCCAGCGACGTGCATGCATGCCGGATTCTATAGTTGCGCAGGCGGCTTCCAAGTCGCGCAGGAGTTCGACGACGCGATCCGCACGAGCGCTGCGTCGCCCTCGCTCTCGACCTCGACGTGCATGGGGATATCAAGCAAGGCGTTCTGGATGCGTTCACAGATCTGGGCGATCTCTAGAGGGAAGGAGAGGCTGTCGGACGCCGCGTCGAACCGGACCTTGAGCTGATACGGAGTATCGGCGCCGCCGGTGGCCGTGATCCCGATCTGCCCCTCCGCACCGGCGGGGATCCCAGTCACCCACGCCTGTACAGTCGCACAGCACAGCTGCACAAACGGCATCGCGGGCGCCCAGAACGGGTCCGCTCCGGCCGCGTCGAAGACGAGCGCGAGGCCGCGTTCACGCGCCGCGACGCTGCCAAGGTCCACCACCTGGCGCAGCAGGTCTTGCGCGATCGTCGGCTCCGACGATCCCGCGTTCAATAGGCACCGCATCACCTGAAGGCTGCCGCCCCCGCGCTTCGCCGCGCTGAGGACGTCCGCCTGAACTCGCTCGAGGTCGGCGCCGTCCAAGTGCATCAAGTTGCCTTGCACCGTCAACAGGATGTTGCCGAACTGGTGAACCAGTCCAGGCAGCAGAAACGAGGCGCTGTCGTCAGTCGTCACGGCTGGGCCCTGCGAAGCGATGGGACGGAGCGCCGCGGACCCACCGCGGCGACACCCGCCCAACATAGACCGCAGAACGGCGCGGTCCACCTACCGTCACCCGGCAATTTCCGCCCGCGCCCGGCCCTGCCTGGAGAGGACGAGCCCCCCGCGGGCTACCATCTAGGCATGATCCGACAGGTCCTCGTGTGCCTTATGGTCTCCAGCGCCGCCCTAATGGCGCAGCGGCCGAAGTCTGAGGCCGCTGCGGTCGCCAACCTCGAACAGGTTCAGGACGGGCCAGAGCGCCTCCGCCATCGCGCCGCCAGAGATCTCGGCCGCTTCGACGGCGAGTCTGCGACGCGGGCACTTTGCCGGGAGCTCGAGCGCGCTCAGACCGCCAGCTACCAGATGACGGTGGTCCAAGCGATCGGCAGCCGCCAGCGACGAGGCGCCGTGGCCCCGCTCTTGAGCGCGTTTCGACAGTGCGAAGCAGCCCGCCTGTGCGAGGCGCAGGCCGAAGCGATGCGGAAGCAAGGGGAGGGCGGCGTCACAGCGCTTGCAGATGAGCTTGCGCAAGTCCGAGGCAAACGCGCACACAGGCAGGCGATCTGCTACGCGCTGGCAAGGGTCGACGATCACGTCGGTGCGCGGGATGGACTCCTCGCGGAGATCGAGGCCGCCGCCAACGCGGACCAGCTTCAGCCGCTGCAAGGGCTCGCCGGATGGCAGGGCGACGAGAGGGTGGACGCCGTCCGGTCGCTTCTCGCGAAGGGGAAGAACTTGCTGGTAGCCGGGACCGCCGTCCAGCAATTGGCTGACCATCGCCACGCGGAGGCCCCAGAGCTCGCGCTGCAGCTGTTTCGTCGCATGCCGAAGGACGGCCGCGGCGACATCTTCCGCGCGATCGTGGCTGGCCTCCTCGCTGGTGATGAGGCGGACACCAGCGGGGCTCTGTGGCAGGCCAGCGCGGCAGCGGACCGCCCGTTTGAGCGCGGCCTTGCAGCGCGCTGGCGCGACGCGCTGGCACAGCCCGGGTTCTTCGCGGCGCTGCAAAAGGACGCCTGCAAGGCGAAGCCCGCTGCGATCCGCGCTATCGCAGCCCGAGCCCTTGAGCTGGCGCCGGAGGCCCAGCACGAAGCAGCGAGGAGCGCGCTCGCCGGATTGCTCCGAGACAAGGATCCATCGGTCGTCCGCGCAGCGTGCGTCGCCGCCGAACCGCTCCAGGCCCGCTCCGTACTCGGCGACGCGTTGGCCAGCGGGACCGACGCGCACCAAGCAGCGCGTGTAGACACGCTGCTCGCCTTGCCCCACGTCGATGATGAAGTCTACGCAGCGCTCACTGCGGCCGCGCCGAAGTGGAAGGGGCAAGCGCTTGCGGCGTGGCTCACCGGATGTCGCGCAGCAGATCGAGCCGACGTCAATCGTGAGCAGCTCGCCGCCGCGCACCTCAACAACAAAGACTGGCGGGTTCGCGCGGCGGCCATCGAGCTCGCGCGCGCTGCGCCGAGCAAGACCTGAATTCCACCCCTCATCGACCGCCTCAAGCGCGAAAAGGGGCGCCTTCAAGCCGACTCGCTGGCCGCGCTGCGCGAGATCACCGGGGCGTCGTTCGCGACCGCCCGTGACTGGCAGGCGTGGTGGAAGGGCGCACAAGACACCTTCGAGATCCCGCGCGCTCCCCGCTCCAGGCGCGATGGCCGGACGGCGTCCTCGACCAGCGCCAGCTACTGGGAGATGCCTGTGGTCAGCGAGCGGGTCACCTTCGTCGTAGATACTTCGGGCAGCATGCTCAAGCCGTTCAGCACCGGAGACACCAGCCGGCTGGAGGAGGCCCAAGCGCAACTCTCAAAGGTCTTCGACGCGCTCCCGAAGGGCGCCAAGGTCAACGTCATCAGCTTCGCCGCCGACGCCGCGCGCAGGTTCGACGACCTGTCGACGCGCAGCGCTCGGCGTCGCAAAGCCGCGCGAACGTTCATCGAAGAACTCGAATCCAAGGGGCCGACCAACCTCTACGCGGCCCTGCAGAGAGCGTTCGAGCAAGAAGAGGTCGACACCATCTTCGTGCTGACGGACGGCCGGCCCAGCTCAGGATCTGTCGCCGACCCCGGTCGTGTGCGGCGCTGGGCGCAGCTCTGGAACGCCGGAAGGAGCATCCGTATCCACACGATCGCCCTCGGGGACGAGAGCGAGCTTCTAGAGCAGCTGGCTGCTGATTCCGGCGGTGTCTATCGGGTCGCCAAGTGAGCCGCGCCCAAGCTGCTACTTGCGGGAGCGCACCTGAGAGCCAATAGAGGCGCTAGAGCGCCCCAACTGCTATCCTGCCAGCGCCATGAAGGTCACCAGCATCCAGCCCACGCCCAACCCGAACGCGTTCAAGTTCCTCATGGACAAGCCGATGGCCAAGCCGGGCCAAACGCAAGCGTATGCGAAGCCAGAGCAGGCCAAGAATGACGTGCTCGCGCAGGGGATGTTCGCTGTTCCAGGGGTCGAGACCCTGTTCTTCTGCGACAACTTCGTGACCGTGAGCATGACGGGTGACGCCGACTGGCGCTCTGTCGCCGAGCAGATCACTAAGCTCCTGGAGAGCCATGAGCCCGAGGAGTTGGACGACGCACCGACGAGCGGAGAGACCTCAAGCGACCCGCTGGCGTCGATTCCGCAGGGCGGCGACCCCGAGATGCTCTCGAAGATCAACGCGC
>JAYYEE010000214.1:0-5873 GCA_036160175.1 Planctomycetota bacterium | reverse complement strand
CTGGGGTGCGCCGCAGCGGCCGCACCGCGACGGCGTGCAAGCGGAGCACGGCTTCGTCTCGACCGCGACCATGGGGCGCGGCGGGCTCGCGCTCGCTTGGCTGGACGGCCGGGCCATGAAGCGGCCCGACGGCGGCCGCGGCTCGATGACGCTTCGCTACGCCGAGCTTGCGTCGAGCGGCGCGCTGTCGGCTGAGGCAGAGTTAGACGCGCGCGTTTGCGAGTGTTGCCAGACGTCGATGGCCTGGACCACCCTCGGGCCGCTGGTCGTCTACCGGGATCGCTCGGACGACGAGATCCGCGACATCGCGTGCGCGCGGCGCGTCGACGGGCGCTGGACTGCGCCGCGCGCGATCACCAGCGAGGGGTGGCAGATCGGCGGCTGTCCGGTCAACGGGCCGTCGGTCGCCGCGCGCGGCAGCGAGGTCGCGGTCGCCTACTTCACCGCTGCAGCTGGCCGCGCTAGCGTGCGCCTGATCCGCTCCTCGGACGCGGGCGCGACGTTCGGCGCGCCCTTGGTCCTCGACGACCAGAACCCACCCGGTCGCGTGGAGGTCGCGCTCGCTGCAGACGGCGCCGCCTGGCTCTGCTGGCTCGGCCGGGCGCCGGGCGGCAGCGCAAAAGGAGCGGTGTTGCTCCAGCGCGTCGGCCCCGACGGCGCGCGCTCGGAGGTCACGGTGGTCGCCGAGACCGGCCTTCAGCGCGCCAACGGCTTCCCGCAGCTGCTGGTCCGCGACGACGAACTGTTGGTGGCCTGGACGGACGACGGCGTGCAGACCGCGCGCTTGCCGCTCCGGTAGTCGCCCGCGGTCGCTCGCGAAGTGCCTACTGCCAGTCGTGGTGGAACCACTCGCCGGCGGGCTTGTCGACGCGCTCGAACGTGTGCGCCCCGAACAGGTCGCGCTGGGCTTGCGTTAGGTTCTGCGGCAGCGCCGCGCGGCGGTAGCTGTCGAAGTAGCTCAGGCTCGCAGCCATCGCCAGGACCGGGACGCCGCGCTCAGCGGCGGTCGCGACGACGCGGCGCCACGCGGTCTGGTGCTGCTGGAGGAAGCCGCCGAGCTGGGGGTCCAAGAGGAGGTTCGGGAGCTTGCCCTCGGTGCGGTACGCCGCCTGGATGCTCTCCAGGAAGCGGGCGCGGATGATGCAGCCGCCCTTCCAGATGCGCGCGACCTCGCCGAGGTCGACGCCCCAGTCTTTGTCGGCGTTGGCCGCCGAGATCAGGTCGAGCCCCTGCGCGTAGCTGCAGATCTTGCTGCAGTAGAGCGCGTCGCGCAGGGCGCTGAGCAGGTCGTCTGGCGCGGCGCCGGCAGCGTCCGGGCCCGAGAGCGACCCGCTGGCGTGGACCCGCTGCGCCTTCATCGCGCGCAGGTAGCGGGCTTCTACGGCTGCTTGCATGGTCGGCACCGGGACGCCGTAGCGGAGCGCGATCTCGCTCGTCCACTTGCCGGTCCCCTTCTGGCCAGCTTTGTCGAGGATGACCTCGACCATCGGCTGCCCCGTCTCCGGGTCGGCTTCGCGCAGGATGCGCGCGGTGATCTCGATCCGGAACGACTCCAGGACGCCGTCATTCCACTCAGCGAACGTGTCGGCCATCTGCGCGTGGCTCATGCCGAGGACGTTCTTCATCAGGTCGTAGCACTCGGCGATGAGCTGCATGTCGCCGTACTCGATGCCGTTGTGCACCATCTTGACGAAGTGCCCCGCGGCGCCGTCGCCGACGTGGGTGACGCACGGTCCGTCGCCGACGTCCGCGGCGATCTTGGTCAGGACCGGCGCCAGCTCTCCGTAGGCGCTCGCCGCGCCGCCGGGCATCATACTCGGCCCGTTGAGCGCGCCCTCTTCGCCGCCAGAGACGCCCATGCCGACGAATCGCAGCCCCTTCGCAGAGAGCTCGCGCGCGCGCCGGTCGGTGTCGTCGGGGTGGCTGTTGCCGGCGTCGATGATCATGTCCCCCTCGTCGAGGTGGGGGAGGAACTGGGCGATGGTGGCGTCGACCGGGTCACCGGCCTTGATCAGCAGCAGCAGCTTGCGCGGGCGGGCGAGCGACGCGCAGGCCTCCTCAGGCGTCTTCGCCCCGAACATCTCGTAGCCGTCTTCGCAGCGAGCGAGGGTCGACTCGATCAGGTCCTCCGTGCGGTTCCACACGGTGACCGGAAAGCCGTTGCGCGCGATGTTGAGGGCGAGGTTCTGGCCCATCACGGCCAGGCCTACGACGCAGATCTGAGAGTTGGTTTGCATGCGGCGTTGTTGCCGCCGAATGCTACCGCGCGTCCGCGCGCAAACCTCCCGTCGGTCTGGACTTCCTGGTCGCGCGGCGGGGCAGGCGCTCAGCGGCGTCCGGTGGCCGCTGCCGCCGCCTTCTCGCGCGTCTTCGCCAGCCACTCGGCCCACTTGCGCGGATCGGGGCCAGGGTCGCGCTTGGTCAGCAGTTTGAGCGCGTCGCGGTAGGCGTAGACGATCTTGCGCACTTCCGTGACACCAACGACGGTCACGTCGAGTACGGTCCCGCTCTGAAGCACGTCGATCTGTGGGTCGGCGATGAACGACGCCTGGGCGACCTCGACGTCAAAGTCGCGGATGTAGGCCTGCTGGTTGAGGAACGCGACGTGGCCGCGGCTGGCCCCGACGTCGTTGGCGGCCTTGCGCAGACCGGCGGCAGCGTGGGGGCCTGCTCGGACCAGCACGTCGACGGCCGCTGCGTGCCCGAGCGCGCCTAGCGCCGCTGCGGTGCGCACGCGCAGCTTGGCGCTGGAGTGTCCGAGGCCGCTAGCCATGTAGGTCACGTCGGCCGAGGTCACGGTCGGCCGGCCGAGCGATGCGGCGGCGGCGCGGACCTTGTCGCTCTGGTCTAACACGGCGGTGCGCAGCACGAACCGGTCGTTGCCTTTGGTCGACCGGCGTTGGAGTGCGCCGATCGCGGCGATCCGCTGGCGGTAGCTGCTTTGTTGGCGGGCTAGCTGGCGGAGCGCTTGGTCGGCGTTGGGCTCGCGCACCAAGAGCTCCTCGACCGCCGCGAGCTTGCCGGGCTTGGTGGTCGCGTGGCAGAGGCGAAGCAGCGCTTCGACCCGCTTCTGCGTCGGGGCTTGCCGCTTAGCGCTCGGCAGCAGCTCCGGCTCAAGCTCGGCGAGGAAGTCACGGAGTCGCCGCATGGTCGCGCTCGCTGCGTCGGCCTCGGCTTTGGGCAGCGCCCGGTCGAGTTGCCGCCACATCTCCGGCTCAAGCCCATATTCGCGGGCGATCTTCGCCAACTGCAGGCGCGCGAAGACGGAGTCGCCGCTCTTGCGCGCTTTGGCGGCGAAGGCTGCCTGCAGCTCTTTGTGGGTACGCACGCTGGCGACGTCGCTCCCGGTGACCGAAACCGTCCCGTCGCGCGTCGTGACTTGGAAGCCGTCGCCGCTGGCGCGGACGTGCCCCACGAGCACGCGGCCGTCCTTGAGTCGGAGCTCCTTGTGGCTCTGGGTCGCGGCAGGGAGCGCCAGCGACGCGGCGGCGAGCATCGAGAGGACGCGTCGGGTCATCGAAAGGTCGGTCGACATGGTCGTAGCCGTCGTTCGCGGTGATCGGGGTGGGGGCGAGGGCTCGCTCTCGGTATGCTGGCGATCCAGCATGAACCGTACCACGGCCAACGTCCTGTTCAGCGCATTGTCTCTGGCTGGGGCCGTCGCGTCGCAGGCGGCCGCGCCCGCCGCCTCAGATACGTCGCAAGCTAACGCTGTAAAGTCGTTTGTGGCGAAAATGGTGAAGGCGGAGCGGGCGTTGAAGGGCCTCCGGATGACGATGGAGACGTCCGGGAGAATGCCTGGCGGCCTCAACCTGAAGACCGCTGGCGAGCTGCGTGTCCTGCGCGGGACACAGCCGGAGAGCCTGGAGCGGCGCTTCAGCCGGCTCGAGTACTCGTTCGGCGACGACGTGCGCGGCCGCATGGAGTCCGCGGAGACCGCCGAGGGCATCCTGGTGTTCGAGGAGGACCCAGCCTTCGGGGCGGTGTTCGTGCGCATCGACCCGGCAGTCGTGCGCGACCTGGAGTGGGCCGGGAACGTCCTGCAGCGCTCCGACCTCCCCGGGATGGTCGACGCTCGCGCCCGCACGCCGCTCGGGAGCGGCTTGGTCGCGGAGATGCTGCGCACCTTCGACCTCAAGATCGATGACCGCGAGGAGCGCGGCGGCGTCGCGGGCACTTGGATCATCGGCGCGCGCAAGGCCGGGCTCGACGACCAGGATCCGGACCTCCCGCTCGCCGACCGCGTCGAGGTGTTCGTGCGCGCTGCTGACTACGCGCTGATGGAGGCGCGATACCTGGCGGGCGAGGACGTCTTGCAGCATCTCCAGGTGACGAGCCTGTCGGTCAACCCGGAGCTGCAGGACGACGACTTCACGGTTGATGGTCGCGGCGTGCGACTCCGCGGCGTCCAAGAGCACGCGCCGATGTGGGAGCAGATCGAGCAAGCAGTGCAGCGGGCGGAGGACAAGTCAGCCGACGGCGTGGTGCGCCCCAGCCGCCGCGACGACCCCGAGCGAAAGCGCGGCAAGTAGTCGGCTGCTCAGCCGAGGTCCTCTTCGCTCGGCGGCGTCTCCAGCAGTACGAGGCCTTCGTAGCGGCTCTTGGCGTAGTCGATCTCGAAGTCCGAGTTGAACAGCGCGACGAACCGGTCGGCCTCGTCTTTGACGACCATCGGCAAGATCTCGAGGACCTCGTCCGTGACGTCCTTGACCCAGCGCGCGCGCGTCCAGCCCTTGCGGTCGAGGCGCAGCGAGACGCCATATTCGACCTCGAGGCGCGTCTGGAAGACCTCCAGCTGCAGCTCGCCGACGGCGCCGAGGACCGGCTCGCGCGCGCCGATGCGCGGCCAGAAGATCTGCACGACCCCCTCTTCACCCAGCTGGGTCAGCCCCTTGGTGAACCCCTTGGCCATCGACGGCTCGCGCGGGGCGACCTGCGCGAAGATCTCTGGCGCGAAGCGGGGAAAGTTGCGCACCTCGAAGTTCCTGCCGCTGCTCAGCGCGTCGCCGACGCGGAACATGCCGGGGTTGATCAGGCCGATGACGTCGCCGGGGTAGGCCTCGTCGATCGAGACGCGCTCTTGGCCGAAGAAGCGGTGCGGGTGCGACAGCCGCACCTCGCGCCCCATGCGGAGGTGCTTGGCCGACATGCCGCGCTCGAACCGGCCGGACGTGACGCGCAGGAACGCGATGCGGTCCCGGTGCATCTTGTCCATGTTCGCCGCGACCTTGTAGACGAAGCCGCTGAAGAAGCTCTCGTCGGGCGGGATCTCGCCGTCGAGCGTCGAGAGGGGGCCGGGCTGCGGCGCCATGTCGATGAAGTGCTTGAGGATCGTCTCGACGCCGAAGTTGACCAGCGCCGAGCAGAAGAACATCGGCGAGATCTCCTGCTTCAAGAACGCGTCGAGCTCGAACGGCTGGACGCACTCCTCGACCATCATCAGGTCTTCGACCAGCTGGTTGTGGGCGCGCTCGCCGAGCGCTTCGCGCAGCTGCGGGTCGTCGGGGCCGGTCGTCTGCACCGCCGCCTGCGTCGCGTTGTGCGCGGTCTTCTCGAACAGCAGCACCTCCTTGTCGCGCAGCGAGTAGACGCCGCGGAACGAGTCGCCCGAGCCGATCGGCCAGGACGCCGGCGTGATCGTGATGCCGAGCGTCTTCTCGACCTCGTCCATGAGGTCCAGCGGCGCGCGCGCCGGTCGATCCATCTTGTTGACGACCGTGACGATCGGGATGCCGCGGTCGCGGCAGACCTTGAACAGCTTGATGGTCTGCGGCTCGACGCCCTTGGCGCCGTCGATCAGCATCAGCGCCGCGTCGGCTGCGACCAGCGTCCGGTAGGTGTCCTCGGAGAAGTCCTGGTGACCGGGGGTGTCG
>JAYYEE010000213.1:0-21075 GCA_036160175.1 Planctomycetota bacterium | reverse complement strand
ATCACCGGCGTCGCTTGCGTGTCTGGGAGTCCTCCGCCGCCTCCGCCGCTACAGCTGGCGACAGCCAGGAGCAAAGCGGCGAAGAGCAGGCGCGGCTCGACCGTGCTCGTAGTTGCGTTCATAGAGATGGGGGGGGATTAGCGCAGGCGTCGATCGCAGCGTTGCCACCGCGCGTTGCTCTATCGGCAGCCTCGGGATCATCCCTGAGCCGCACGGCCGTGGCGCTCGGAAATCGCCGGTTGGCTGGGCGGCGCTAGCCACCTCCCGCCGCCTCGCACGCGGCGACTGTCGCGATCGACAGCAGTCGCAGTTGCGGCTCAATTATGCCGCGAGTTCGATGGCGGTGAACCTCCGGTGGCATCGAAGCGGCGCGCGTTGTCTCAGTCCTAACTCAACTGGCAGCAACGGGATACCGAATACTTCAGTGCGGGGCGGTTTGGCGCTTCGCAGACTCGCAACTGGGATACAGCGGATGATGAAGCTCGCGGTCGGGACGGTCGTCGAAGGCTACCGGATTACACGGTTCTTGGGACGGGGAGGCTTCGCCTCCGTCTTCCTTGGCGAACACGAAGAAACAGGCGTGAAGGTCGCCTTGAAGGTCGGCGGCATGTCTGGCGGTGGGCGCCAGGTGACCCGGCTGCTCGAGGTCACGTCGCGCCGCTCTGCCGAGGGAATCAGCCCCGACGAGCTCCCCGCGGAGGCTGTGTTCTTTGAGGCAGACGGCGTGCGCATCGACCTGCTCGACGAGCAGGAAGTCCAGGCCATGCTGGAGGCCGAGGGAGAGCTGCTCGCGGGGTGTGACCACGACAACCTCGTGCGCGTTCGCGAGCGGCTGGTCGTCGACGGCAGCCCGGTGCTAGTGCTCGAGTATGTGCGCGGGAAGACGCTGCGCGAGAAGATCCGCAGCCTCGAGGGTATCCACCTGAACTGGTTCCTCGCCGTCGTGCGCGCGCTGTCGTCGCTGGAGGAGAGCGGCGCCTTGCCATACCACGGCGACCTCAAGCCTGAGAACATCATCGTCAAGCCCAGCGGGAAGGTCGTGCTGCTCGATCCCGCGCTGCGATCCGAGCGCGGTCAAGTCGTGACGACGACGCCGCACTACAACCCGATGCTGCGAACCGACAGCAAGGCGGACGTGATGGCGATCGGGATCATGATCTACGAGGTCCTGACTGGGACGCTGCCGTTCGACGAGGTGCCGTGGGAGTTCGCGGGCTGCCAGAGCGGCGGCGAGACGCAGCGGCTGTCGCTGAGCTACTTCTTCAGCTACACGCCGCCCAACGTGTTGAACCCCAAGACGCCAGAGCAGCTCGAGCGCATCGTCTACCGTTGTATTACGGTCGACAGCTATGGCTTGGCAGAGCTTCAGGAAGACCTCGAAGCGTTCATTAGCGTGGCGTAGCGCGGCGTTACGTCACGCCACAAGCTAATTGGCCTCACGCGTATCGGCGACTTGTCCCAGCCCTGCATGTCCCTTTCGGGCAGGTTGGCTGGCGCTGGAAATGCACGTAGAGTCGCGAGACCTGCCCGGCGATCGTTCGGGCTCTTCTCGTCCTTACTCCCGAGCTTTCCATGCAAACGTCGAAGATCGCGTTGGCCCTCTTGGCTACCGCTGGCGCTGCCTACGCGCAGTGCAACGCAATTCAAGCGGCCGAAATCCGCACCTTCTCGCCCTGGCAGGCGAGCTTCTACTACCTGAGCACCAACGGCGCGACGCTGAACCAATACGTCGACGTCGACATGGCGGCGCCGCTGACGATTAACCAGATCTTCACGACGACGTACAACCAAGGCGTCGGCAACCCGGTCGTCCCGGACCAGCAAGGCAACGTCGCCGAGGTGCGCATCTACACTTGCCCGACCACGCACGTCGGCAGCGAAGCAACGCCCACGGCGTGGACGCAGGTCGCGACGGGTGAGATGACGGTCGTCGCGTGGAACGGTGACTGCCCGATCACGAACTTCAAGGACCCGGCTACGGGCGCCCCGTTCACCTTCACGCTGCCGCAGGGCCAGTATGGCGTCTGCATCGAGTACATCCCGACCACGTGGCAGGGCACGGCCAACCTCCCGCAGACCAACGTCCCGCTTCTAAACCCGGGCGAGCTCGCGGTGATCGGCTTCTCGCCGCTGGCCTACCCCGACCCTCTGGGCGGTGACCAGTTCATCCAGATGAGCAACGGCGGCATCCAGACCGCCGGTTGGCAGGTCGTCGACGCAGTGACCGGCGCGCTCGCGCCCAACGCGACCATCGGCGCTACCGGCCAGGACCAGCCGAACATCGCGTTCGACTACACCCCCGACCCGGCGTCGGGCGCCTCGACCGACGTCGGCGGCGGCTGCTACGACCTGCCGTTCATGATCTACGAGCAGATCGCGAACAACACCACGCCGGGCGTCATCGGTGACGTCGCGGGTCAGGCCTACACGGCGCTGCTGACCCCGTCGGCCAACGGCGGCTTCTACCAGATCAGCAACGGCGGCATCCCCTACCTCCCGCCGCCGGCTGGCGCCACCAACCTGACCCAGGGCAACACGGCCGCCGTGCCGGTCGCCAACTCGGGCGCTGGCTGGGACGACGCCACGGCGAGCTACACGCCGATCATCCCGATCGCGATCCCGAGCCCGAACGGCGGCCTGCAGGCCACGGAGCTGGGTATCAACACGAACGGCCGGATCTACTTCGACGTGGTCCCGCCGTCCGACACCTCGTTCACCTACAACGGCTCGAACTACGGCGCCATCACCGGCTTCCGTGACTTCGCCGCGCAGTGGGCGATCTGGCAGTGTGACCTCGACCCGGTGCAGGGCGGCGACATCTACGTGATGGAGCCGAGCCCGAACCTCGGCGGCGTCATGATCTGGTGGGACGCGATCCCGAACTATCCGGGCCCGGCCAATGGTGGCCCCGCGGGTGAGACGAGCAGCTTCTCCATCGAGTTCACGCCGGACGGCTCGGTCGTGAACATCGCCTACGGCGCTGACCTGCACAACACCGACGCCGGTGACACGCTGATTGGCTTCAGCGCCGGTAACGGCGAGCCTGTCGGCGGCCTGCTCGACTGGTCGGCCATCCCGGCGCTGCCGGGTGCCGCGGTCTCGGGTGACGGCTCCAAGGCGCCGGCCCTCTCGGTCGCGCAGCGCCCGATCGCGGGCAACGTCGTCGACCTCGTCATGGGCGATCTGCCGGCCGGCATCACGGGCTTCCCGCAGATCGGCATCTTCGCGCTGAACGTCTCCGCGAACCCGGTGCCGGTCGATCTCGGCATCATCGGTGCGCCGGGCTGCAACTTCTACCCGGCCATCACTGGCGCGGTCGTCAACACCGCGTTCGAGAGCCCGACCAACCCGGGCACGATCTCGCAGCCGCTCCCGCTGCCCGCGAGCGCGGTCGGCGTCGACGTCTGGGTGCAAGGCGGCGTGCTGAACCAGCTGTTCCCCGCGAACAGCCTGGGCATCACGTTCAGCAACGGCGTCTGCCTGAAGGTCGGCCAGTTCTAAGGAGCTCGGCCGCTGACGCGGGCGCCGGATCCTTCCGGCGCCCAGCGTCTGCGCTCTGGGCCTGACGCCCGTCGAGCTGGCGCCAAATCTTGCGCCGCAACCACCGATCGCATCGACCGGTCTGTCTGGCCCCGTTGACCGACTCGGAGAACTTCGAGTACGCTTAATAGCGCCCCGGTCTCACGCGCCCCAACCGCGTCCACCATGATCAGTCTCCTGTCCGCGCTCGCATGCGCGGGATGCTCGGGTCCCGGCCCTGCCGCGGCTTCGGCCGTGCCGTCGCCGCCCGCGTTCCATCAAATCGCGTTCGTCAACGACGTGCTCTCCCACGGCGCGGTGGGGGATGGCTACCTGTCGCTCAACGAAGCGATCCGTCTGCACAACGGCACGCTGCCCGTCGCGCAGCTCTCCACCGCGGAGCAGGCGCAGGTGAGCCTGTTGCCCGGATCGGTGACGACGGACGTCACGTGGATCGACATCGACTCGGAGGCGATCCCGACCATCACGCTGCAGCAGGACCTCGAGTCGATCATCAACACGCCGTTCGGGCTGTTCCTCCGAGGCGCCGGCGGTCGGGTGACGCTTGACCTCAGCGCTCCCGGAGTCACGCGCGGCATCCACTCGACGAGCAGCAGCCTCGTCGTCCAAGGCTTGGAGTTCGTCGGCGGCGTCGCCGGCATGGAGGTCCTCCAGTCGGACGCGACCGGGCAGCCTGGCTGCACCGTCATCGACTGCGTGTTCGAGGACCTCACCCAGTTCGGCTTGCGCGTCGAAGGCACGCTCGCAGGCGGCGTCGGCCGCTTGATCGTCGAGGACTGCGCCTTCGTCAACGTCTCCGACGCGCTCACGTTCGATGAGTCTCCAGCGGACCGCACGACGATCTTTGAGGCTCGCGATGTGCGCATCGAGGGCGCGGCCAACGGCTTCGACTTCGACTACGGCACGGGCGGGACCGCGCGCTACACGCTCGACCGCTGCGTCGTGGAGTGCACGGGCACCGGCGTCGACGTCGACGCTCCGGGGACGAACGGGCGGCCGACGCTGGTCGAGGGCACCCACTTGCGCGTGCGCGCGGCCACGTGCGCGCGCATCGAGGGCGCTGTGGACGCGGTGACCTGGATGCAGGGCGCGATGTGGAGCCTGCTGGCGCCGGCGGGCGGGGTCGCGCTGGAGCTCGGTGCCGTCGGCGACCAAATCTATGGGGATCTCCAGGAGTTCCGCTGCGAAGGCGACGTGCGCGTCTTGACCGGCGGCGGGCCGCTGCCGCTTAACGTGCGCAACATGCGGTGCCAGAGCGGGGCTGTCGAGCTGTCGACGTCGTCGACGCAGGCGCTCGCGGTCCGCGAGTCGCGCTTCCAAGACTGCGTCGTGGACAGCCTGGGCACGGGCGCGGTCACGCTCGATGGTTCGACCTTCGAAGGCGGGGCGCTCGGCGCGAGCACGGCCGCGGGGTTGCTACAGGCGACGGGGTGCTTCGTCGCGAACCCCGGCGCAGGGGTCACCGCGAGCGGGGCGCTCCCGCAGCCCTTCTTGGGCTCGTTCTCAGTGACGCCGGATGACGTCCCGCTGGGCGGCGCGATGCAGCTGCAGTTCGACTTGCCAGCCGGCGTCGTCGGCGCGTTCGCGCTCGGCACGGTCCCGCAGTTCTTGCCGCTCTACGCGGCGCCCTACTACGTCTATTTGGACCCTGCGGCGATCGTGTTCTTGCCGGGCATCTACACGGGCCAGCAGGCAGCGACTTGGCAGGCGCCGAGCGCCGCTCTGCTGCTTGGCGCGCAGGTGATCGTGCAGGCGGCCGTGTTGCCGGTGAGCGCGCAAGCACCGGCGGTTCAGCTGCCGCCTGGATGGCGCTTCCAGCTCCGCTAAACACGGCTCGGCGTAAGCCGCGCGCGGGGCCTGCTGGTGCTGTCTAGGTGGCAGGATAGACTCTTAAGACAGCGCCGCCCCGCCCTTGCCTTGGCGCAGCTTTCACGCGGCTCCACCAAATCGTCTCATGATCTTCAAACACGCCACGCTCGCTATCGGTCTACTGACCTGCGGGGTCTCGGCGCAAGGCGTCAACTGCGCCCTGCTGTCGACCTTCAACAACCACGGCCCCTTCAACGACATCTGGGGTTACGCCGCCCCCAACGGAGATGAATACGCGCTGCTGTGCACTACGACGGGCACAGTCGTCGTTGACGTGACGAACCCGAGCAACCCGATCGAGCGCGGCTGGTTCCCGTTCGGTTCGTCTTCCTGGCGCGACTGCCGCACCTACGGCACCTACGCCTACGTCGTGACCGAGGCGACCTCGGGCTTCCAGATCATCGACTTGAGCAACCCGAACAACCCGACCGCCGTCGGCACCTTCGGCACGTCGGTGACGAACAACGCGCACAACGTGTGCGTGGACACTGCGACCGGGCTCCTCTACCTGATCGGCACCAACGTCGGCACGCCGGTCTGGGACCTCAACCCCAACCCGGCGAACCCGACCTACCTCGGGCTCGCGGACGGCAGCGGCAACAGCAACTACTACCACGACCTGTGCGTCGAGAACGGCTACTTCTACGGCTCGATGATCTACAACGGGGACCTGCGCATCTCGGATGCCACGACGTTCCCGCCGACAGTCATCAGCAGCACGCAGACGCCGGGCAACTTCACGCACAACGCGTGGCCGAACGCGAACGGCACGCTGTGCGTCACCACCGACGAGGTCAACGGCGGCGTCATCCGGATCTTCGACATCACCAACAAGGCGAACCCGATCGGCCTGAGCTCGTTCACCCCGAACACCAACTCAGCGCCGCACAACGCGTTCATCGTCGGCGACAAGGTGCACGTCAGCTGGTACACCGAGGGGTATCGCTGCATCGACATCAGCGATCCGTCGAACCCGGTCGAGGTCGCGTCGTACGACACGTGGCCCGGCTCGTCCGGCGGCTTCAACGGCTGCTGGGGCGTCTACCCGTTCTTGCCGTCGGGCAACATCCTCGTCTCTGACCGCACGTCGGGGCTCTTCGTCGTGCGGCCGAGCAACGCAGGGTTCTCACGTTTTGGGCAAGGATGCGCTGGCTCGGTGACGTCGTCATGCCCCGAGCTCAACTCTGGCGGCGGGGCGCTCGAAGGTGACACCCGCGACAACGAATATTGCTATGAGGCGCAGTCCTCGTCGTCGATCAACGTCACGTCGGTCGACTTCTTCACGCAGACGACTGGCGGGACGGTGACGCGCCCGGTGCAGATCTACGCCGACTCGAACGGCGGCCCGGCGCCGACGCCGATCGCGACGACCACGATCACCATCGGCCCCGCCGCCCAGTTCTACACGGCCACGTTCGCGACCCCAGTTCCGGTCAGCGGCACGTTCTACCTCGGGCTCGACAGCAGCTCGAACGACGTGATCCTCTGCTCCCTGAACAACGGTACTCCTGGCAACGGCTACTGGCGCGATGTGCCGAACGGCACGCCGAACTGGACGCTGTCGGGGCTGGTCGACAACCCTTCATATCGCGTCAGCTGCTCGGGCGGCGGCACGCTGGTCCCATCGCTGGGCAACAGCGGCCTGCCGACCTTGGGCTCGACCTACAACGTCACCCTCAGCGACGCGGCGCCGCAGTCGCTCGCGGTCTTCGTCACGGGGTTGTCGGACTCGGTCTATAACGGCAACCCGCTGCCGCTGGCGCTGCCAGGCGCACCTAGCTGCGACCTGCTGGTGTCAGCAGACGTGACCAGCGTGTTCAACACCGGCGGCAACGGCGCGGTCAACGCCGCGTTCTCGGTGCCGAACTCGACGTCCAACATCGGGCTGGAGGTGTTCCACCAGTGGGCCGTCCTCGACGCGGTCAACTCGCTCGGCGTGGTCGTCTCGGACGCGGGCCGCGCGACGATCGATCAGTAAGCCGCCGGGCTCCCGTGCGGCGCGACGACCAGCTTTAGATCACGAACGGCTGGTCGTCCGCACCCGGGTCATCCTGGCGAACCTGCATCGGGGTCACGCGCCCGGTGACAGGGTCGAAGACGTTGACCTGATCCAGGTCACGTCCGTAGACGTGCAGCGAGATGGTCGGCTGTTCGCTGGTGTTGCCGATCCAGTGGATCTCTTCGTAGGGCGGCAGCAGGTAGGAGACGCCGCCCTGGCAGATCTCCACGCCGCGCACCTCCTCTAGCTCGGAGTAGTCGGGCCGCGCGCCGTCATCCAGGCGTTGGTAGCAGTGCTCCTCTAGCGTATTGGTGACGAGTCCCATGACCCCCCAGCAAGAGTGGTCGTGGATCGGCGTCACCTGGCCAGGCTGCCACACCAGCGCGAGGACGATGAAGCGGCGATGCGCGTCTTTGTGCAGGACGTGTCGCGTGTAGCGGTCCGGCTCCCCGACGCGATAACGCTCCTCGAGCCAGCTGTCCTCACGGCAGAGCTCCTTGGTCGCCTTGGAGACCTCCCGAATGATCGCTCTGTTGGCTGCGCCGCGCGCCACGACCTGCTCGATCTCGCGGACAAAGGCCCGGAGGCGAGGGTCAGATGGGGAAGCTGTGGACATCTCGTTGGCGCTCGGGAAGATGACGGCCCGGGCGACCGTCTCACGTGTTGGACCATTCTGGCCCGACGCGCCTCGAAGGCCAATCCGCTGTCCCGACATGAACCCCGTGCGATCCATCCCAACGGCTCCTTCGCTCCTCGGATTCCTGATGCTGCTGGGGGGCTGCGCCTCCAGCACGGCCTTCGAGCAGAGCCAGGCCGCAGAGCGCCGCGGCGATTGGCAGCGTGCCTTCACCGTCCTTCACCAGGAATATGTCGCGCAGGCGGCGGAGGGCGCCGTCTCTGACGAGCTCGAGCGTGAGCACGAGCGCGTCAAGCGCGAGGCGATGCGGGACCGCGCCCAGGCGCTGATCTTCCGGGAGCGTGAGGACGACGCCCTCGCGCTCTTGGACAAGCTGGAGGCCCTGGCGCCGGGGTTTCACGGCGTCGACGAGCTGCGCGACGACGCCAAATATAAGAAGGCCAAGGCGCTGGCTGCCACCGGCGACAGGCTGTTGGCCGAGCGGGAGTATCAGCGCGCGATGGAGAAGTTCCTCGAGAGCGAGCGCGTCTACGAAGGCAACGGCTTGGCCGCCGAAGGCATGGAGAAGGTCAAGGGCGAGCTGGCGCGCATGGACGCGGTCGCGCAGCGTCAGTTCTTGCAGGCGGTTCGTAAGTACCCCGAGTTCCGCCACGTCGAGGTCGCATGGCACGCAGACGCCGTGATCCGCAACTCACCAGACCTGGAGGACGAGCGGCGCCTGAACGCCCAGCGCCTCCGCGCGCAAGCGCGCACCGAGCGCGCGCGGGCCACGTTCGATGAGGCCGAGGCCTGCGCGCAGCTCGACAAATATGGCGCGGCGCTCGTGCTCTACCGTCAAGTGCTCGAGCTCGATCCGAACTTCGAGGGTGCAGAAGCCGCCGTCGAGAAGATGAACTCGGAGCTGACGGTCTTGGGGTTGATCGAGTCGGCGCAGTTGGTGATGCGGAACGGCGACTTCGTCAAGGCCCGCGGCTTGCTCGACCAAGCCTTCGAGCAGTCTGAGCTGTCGCGCGGCGCGATCAGCGAGCTGATGATCGAGGCCCGCCGCTTGGAGGCGCAGGCGGAGTATCGCGCTGCGCGGGACTTCGAGGTGATGGGCAAGAAGGCAGAGGCGTTGGCCGCCTTCGAGGCGCTGGCGACCAAGTGGCCAGACGGCTTCGTGGCCGACGGCGCGCGGATCGAGGCGCTGCGCGTCGACATCACCGGCGCGCAGACCGAGTGGCAGGCTGCGCTCGACGCGGAGAGCGCCGGCGACCTAGAGAAGGCCCTCGACCACTTCATCAACTCTGCTCGCTTCTACGAGAGCTGGCGCGACGCGCGGGCTCAGATCGAGCGGCTGGAGAAGGCCATCGCAGGGCCGTCGGGCGAGGTCGAGTCGGAGGCTGGGGGCGAAGGCGGCAACTGACCGCGCGACCCGTGGCATAATCGCGGCGTGCGCGCCCTCTCGCTGGCTAGCCGGTTTCTGATCACCCTCGTGGTGTCTGCCGTGCTGCCGCTGCTGCTCTACGGCTGGTTCTCCCTGCGCGGCATGCGGGACCAGATCGACGAGCAGGTCGTGCGGGTGTTCCTGCCGCAGCTCGCCGCGGACTACGCGCAGAAGATCGAGACGCGGCTGGAGCGGACCGACCAGGCCTGCGCGATCGTGCGAGAGCTCGCTCGGCGCGTCTTGGACACCCCGGTCGAGCAGCTGGCGGAGGAGGTCGAGGCGTTCGGTGAACAGGTCGAGCTGATCCCGGACCTGCTCAGCGAGTTCCTCGACCTGTTGCTGCTCGTCGACGCCGACGGTGACGTGATCTACTGGCAAGACGGCCGGCGGCTGGACCCTAACGTGCACCAGCGGCGCGCGTCGTTGATCCCCGGGGACGTGCGCGACGAGCCGTGGTTCCAAACCGCGCAGCGAGAGCGCGGCGTCCACTTCTTGCCGTGGGGGCGGTCGCCGTACCTGCACCGCGGGATGCAGCATCGATCGATGGATCCAGGCAGCCACCATCTCGGCGTGGCGATGGACGTGCCGATGGGGGACGGCCACGCCGGCGTCTTGTTCGCGCTGATCCGGTGGTCAGAAGTGCAGGCGGTCATCGACGAGGCGCGCGAGGTCCTCATCGCCGAGGCCGGGCTGCCGTCGGCGCAGGTCTTCGTCGTCGGGCGCGACGGCGTCGTGCAAGCGCACACCGACCGAGGCCGCTATGGGCTCGCGCTCGAGCCGCCGGACTTGGCGCGGCGACTCCGCGAGGCGGGCGAGATCGGGCGCTGTGAGTCGCTCGGGACGCAAGGGGGGCGTTGGCGCGTCGGCTACGCGCCGGGAGGCGGCGCCGGCGCGCGCGCGTTCGTGATGGGCGTCGCGGTCCCCGAGGCCGAGCTGTTCGCAGCCAGCGACGCGTTCGCCAGGGTCTTGCTGCTCGCGATCATCGTGTCGATCGTCGTGCTGGTCGTGTGGTCGCTCGCCGCGTCGCGCGCGATCTCCGCGCCGATTCAGGCGCTGGTCCAGGCGACGCGCCGCATCGCTGGGGGGGATTTGGCGGTGGATGTCCCGGAGCGCGGCGGCCCGGAGCTGGGCGAGCTCGCGGCGGCGTTCAACTTGATGGCGCAGGAACTGGCCGCCGGGCGGGATCGGCTCGCGCACGCCGAGCGGGACCAGGCGTGGGCGGAGATGGCGCGCCAAGTCGCCCACGAGGTCAAGAACCCGCTGCAGCCGATGCGGATGACGGCGCAGCTGCTGCAGCGCGCCCGCGCGGAAAACGACCCGCGCGCAGATCAAGTCGCCGAGCGCCTCGCCCGGACGGTCATCGAGCAGACCGAGGCGCTCGATCGCATCGCCGGCGACTTCCGTTCCTTTGCGGGGGTCGCGCCCGCGCAGCGGTCCGTCGTCGCGGCAGACGCTTGGTTGTCGGAGCTCAAGGACCAGACGGCGCGGCTGTTCGCCGGCAAGCAGCTGACGCTCACGTTCGCCGGAGCAGCGGGTGACGCGTCGTTCTCGATCGACCAAAAGTCGATGGCGCGGGTGTTCGTCAACCTCGTGCAGAACGCGATCGAGGCGGCGCAGGCAGGGGTCCGCGTCGAGCTTCGCTCACGCGTGGTCGGCGACGAGATCGAGGTCGAGGTCTGCGACGATGGTCCAGGCGTCCCCGAAGAGCTTCGCGAGAAGCTGTTCGACCCCTACTTCACGACCAAGTCATCGGGGACCGGGCTCGGGCTGGCGATCTGTCGGCGCCTCGTCGAGGCCCACGGCGGCCGGATCCGCCTCGCGTCGACGAGGCGGGGGGCGACCACGTTCGTGCTGGCGCTGCCGGTGGCGTGACCCGACCATCGCGGCGGCCGGCCAGAGCCCGCGCAACCGGCGCGCAGCCAGCGGCGAACAGCTAGAGGCGATGGTCACACGTTCGTCGCAAGCGCTCTGCGGCGCATTCGGGCGACAGGTCTCGATCGCTCGCGTCCACACTCACACTTCGCCCGGGGCCCCTCCACGGGCAACCGCAACTGCTGATGCAGCACAGATCTACTCTCGTCGTCGCCCTCGCGATCCTCGTCATCCTGGCGGTCCTCTACGGGCTGCTTGGGTTCGGCGGGTCGCCTGACGTCTCGCTCCCCAACGTCCCGACTGGGGCATCCTCCGAGCAAGACGTCGACGCGCAGTCCGGCGCGCTCGCCGCGTCTGGCGGCGCCGCGCCTGCGCCGGCCGTCGTCGACCGCGCCGAGGCCACCGTCGGCAGCGCGCGGACCGGCGTGCGCGGCTTCGTCGTCGACAGCAAGACTGGCCAGCCGCTCGGCGGCGTCGAGGTCGTGGCGGTGAAGGACCAGCCCTCGTTCGCGCCTGTGATCGACCGCTTCCGCGGCTTGTTCCAGCAGGGCATGTTCGTCGACACGCGGGCGACCCGGCGAGAGTTGGGCCGCACCGTCAGCAACCCAGACGGCAGCTTTGAGATCACGGGCCTCGCGCCTGGTCGCTTGTTCCTCGACGGCCGCAGCGACGGTTGGTTCGTCCGCACGCCGGCCTCGGCGCGGCTCGCGCGCGGAGAGATCGTCGAAGGGGTCGAGCTCCGCGCTTCTCCGGGTGGCCGCCTCCGCGGGATCGTCCTCGGCGCCGACGGCGCGCCGTCGCCGGGCGCGAGCGTCAGCGTCCGCCCCGGCCTGAACGCCTTCCTCGGTCAAATCACGGAGCGACAGTACCGCTGGCTGGACACCGTGACAGACGAGGACGGCCGCTTCGACATCCCGGGCGTCCCCGCTGGGGAGGGCTATACGGTGGCGGTGACCGCGCCCACCGTCGCGCTCGAAGAGGTCCACGGCGTCTCCGTTCGAGCAGGCCAGGTCACGGCGCTGACCGTGCAGGCGCATCAAGGGGCGATCGGTGCTGGTCGGGTGCTCGATCCGTCTGGGGAGCCGATCGCTGGCGCGAGCGTCGCCATGGTGTACCTGGACCTCAGCCGCGTCCTCTTCTCTGCCGACGGGCGCTCTGAGCCGTTGACGACAGACGCAGACGGCCGCTTCCGCATGGAGCACGTCGCAGCGGGTCGCGTGGCGGTCGTCGCCGCCGGGGACGACGTCGCGCCGAGCAACATCGAGGAGCTCGCGGTCGTCGACGGCGGGGTCTACGACGACCTGCTGCTGCAGCTCGGCGTCGGCGAGTCGGTCGAGGGGGTCGTCGTCGACGACCAAGACCAGCCAGTCGCGGGCGCCGAGGTCGAGGTGCGACCGTTCGAGCGTCCCAACGACCCGCAGTTCCTCAAGATGATGCTGAAGATCCGGCGCGTCGCGACGACGACAGACGCGTCCGGGCGCTTCTCGGTCCGCGGGATGACCGGTGAGCGCCTCGTCATCCAAGCGAGCAAGCCGGGCTACACGACGGCCATCGCGTCTGGCGTCGAGCTCGACGACCCCGAGATCGTCGTGCGCGTGCAGCGCGGGGTGACCATCCGCGGGCGCGTCGTCGTCGCGGATGGAGCGGAGCAAAATCCGGTGGTTCGCTTCCGCGTCGACACACGCAGCCGCGAGATTCCGACCAACAAGGAAGGAGAGGTGATCGCGATCGGCGAGGAGCCGCGGCGGCGCAGCTGGCGCGGTCGCGGCGGCCAGCGCGGCGGTCCGCCGTGGGCGCGCGCGCGCAGCAAGCGCACGCGCCAGATGCCGGAAGGCATGACCATGTCGAACCGCGACGGCGACGGCAACTGGCGCGAGGTCAAGTCGCGCGACGGTCGCTTCGAGCTGACCGGCATCCCGCCGGGCCGCGTCCGGCTCCGCGTCCGCGCCGACGGCTTCTTGTCGCCGGAGAACCAGACCCTCGACCGCGAGCCAGGCGGCGTCAGCGACGAGCTGTTGTTTGTCTGTGGCGGCGGTGAATCGGTCGTCGGGCGCGTCGTCGACACGTCGGGCGCGCCGGTCAGCGACGCGCAGGTCACGGCCTACAAGGAGGACCGCGACGACGACAGCCGGAGCGGCTTCCGCGGCATGTTCCGGGTCGACCCCGAGGACTTTGACTTCATGGCGATGTCGACGAGCCAGCGCACCGCGCTGAGCAACTCCAAGGGGGAGTTCCAGGTCGCTGCGTTGAGCCCTGGAGACTATCGCTTCACGGCGCGCCACCCGGACCTCGCCAAGGCGTCGACCAAGGACGTCTCGGTCCAGGCCGGCCTGGATACGCCGCCGATTGAGATCGTCATCGACGCAGGCGGAGCGGTCGAGGGGACCGTCACCGGGCTCGGGATGCGCCCGCTCACGAACGCGTTGATGGTGGCCTTCAGCCTGCAAGCCGGTTCGATGCGCAGCAGCACGACGGACCAGAACGGCTACTACAACATCGACGGCCTCCCGCCGGGTCAGTACGTGGTGTTCAAGTCGCGCCTCGACGAGCGCGCCGACAACATCCCGCTCGACCTGATGAGCAACATGCGGCTCAAGACGGTCACGGTGCGCCGCGGCAAGACGTCGCGGCTCGACGTGCACGACGAGGGGGAAGACGGCGTGCGGGTCTACGGCACCGTTCGAGAGAACGGCGAGCCTGTGCCGCGGGCGTTGATCACGCTGCTCGGCAGCGACCGAGAGGGTCTGCTCGGGATGGGCGTCCGCGCCAACGCCGCGGACATGAACGGACGCTACGAGCTGATCGGCATCAAGCCAGGTGACTACGTGATGCAGGTCACGCGGTTCCAGGGGCAGCCAGTGCAGACGACGTTCGAGCTTGAGGTCCCTGAGGATGTCCGGGACTTCCCGTTCGAGATCCAGCTGCCGACCAGCACGCTCACCGGCGTCGTCTTGGACACGCGCGGCGAGCCCGTGCCTAACATGCGCGTCACGCTCGGCAGCGAAGACGGCGGGCTCGCCGACGAAGGCGGGCTCATCGGGATGGTCGCACAGAACGGGCTCAGTCAGGCGCGGACCAACGCGCAGGGCGAGTTCACGATGAAGTCGATATCGGCGGGGACCTATCGCGTCACGGCCGGCGCGCGCGCGGGCGGCGGCCCGCGACGTCGCCCGCGAGACGGTGAGAAGGCCTACGGCGAGGGCAGCCTCCCAGGCGTGGTCGTCGACGGCGCGAGCGCGGTCTCGGGCCTCGTCGTGACGGTGCCGTTGGCAGGGTCCATCACCGGGGTCGTGCTCGACGGGTCCGACATGCCCGTCGCCAACGCGGAGGTCGTCTACGTCGACGGCGACCGTGAGCGACGCCGTCGACGCAGCGGCAACCCGCTGATCGATCTGATCGGCTCCACCCGTCCGGTCCGCACCGGCGCCGACGGCCGCTTCGAGATCTCCGGCCTGTCGCCGGGCTCCTACTCGCTGCGCGTCGAGAGCGAAGCGCTGGAAGCGGGCAAGCTCGACGACGTGGTCGTCCAAGAAGAGCTTGCGAGTGAGGTGCAGTTGCGGGTGGTCCGCGGGGCGACGCTGCGCGTCCGCGCGACCAACGTCGACAAGCAGCAGATCCCCTTGGGCAACATCACCCTGCTTGACGGCAAGGGTAAGCCCGTCGTCAGCAGGCTGTCGACGTTCACGATCATGAAGCGGTTGATGTCCAACCGAGACAAGGTGGAGAACTCGGGCTGGTACGAGTTCGGCAGCGTGCCCCCGGACACCTACACGGCGATCCTCAAAGAGCAGGGCAAGGAGGACATCCGGATCGTGCGCACGATCCGGGACGGCGAGACCGTCGAGTGGGACATCGACGTCGGCCTCGAGCTGCAGGCGCGTGATCGCGCCAGGGAGGGCGGCAAGTGACGCGCGCGATCCTGCGCGTCGCATGCGCGTCGCTGCTGGTGGCGGGCGCGCTCGACGCGCAGGGCGACCGTCACGAGATCGGCCTGCGCCTCCGCACCTTTGAGCGCGCGCTAGAAGCCGAGGCTGACCCCGCGCGCCGCGACGCGGCGTTCGTAGAGCTAGAGCGCGCGGTGCAGGCGTTCTTCGGGCTCGACATGAAGCGCGTCGCGTCTTCGATCGACGCGGCGTCCCTGGCGCTGGCAGGTCGGGCGGCTGCCCCAGTGGAGCAGTACGCGCGCAGCCTGCAGCTGCGCTTGGGCGCGCGGCTCGTCGACGCTGCTGGCGGCGTCTTGACGCTTGAGGTCCGGCAGCTGTTCGCGGTCGACGACCAGCCGGACCCGCCCCCTGAGCTGACCGTCGCGTGGCGGACGCACGCCGACGGCGCTTGGGCCCGCCGCCCGCTGGGCGAGCTGCCGGCGTCGTTCGAGGTCGAGCTGGGGGCGATGCCGCCAGGCGATCACGCGCTCCGCTGGACCCTCTCAGACGGCGATGAGGTCTTCGTCGACCGGCAGCTGGCCTTCGGGGCGGCCGCGGATTTAGAGGCGCGCCTCGACGCGGTGCGCGCCGCGGCCGCGACAGCCAAAGGGCTCGCGCCGAAGTCGATCGAATCGCTCACCGTCGGCGCGTTGTGGAGCCTCCTGCGGACGACGCAGCGGCGGACCCCGTATGAGACCGAGCTCGCTGGTTGCGCGCTGCTCGCCGAGGCCGAGCGGCTGATGGCCTGGGTGGCTGACCCGAGCGGCGAGCCGCTCTACCGGTCCGGGCGCCCAGGGTCGTTCCGGGTCCGCGTGCCCGTCGGCGGGCGCGCGATCTCGTGCCGCTTGTTCGTGCCAGACGTCGGCGGCGCCTCAGACGTCAGAGACGCCTCAGACGTCGGAAACGCGCCAAACGTCGCGGCTGCCTCGCGCCCGCTCGTCGTCGCCTTGCACGGCGCTGGCGGGAGCGAGAACTTGTTCTTCGACGGCTACGGCGACGGCTTGTGCGTCGCGCTCGCGAAGCGGCGTGGCTGGTTCGTGGTCGCGCCGCGAAACGGGATGGGCTTCGTTGATTGCGCCGCGCTCGTCGACGAGCTCGCGGGGCGGTACGCGATCGACCGGGGGAAGGTCTTCATGGTCGGCCACTCGATGGGCGCCATGCAGGCGATGAGCAACGCGTCTCGAGCGCCTCGCCGCTACGCGGCGGTCGCGCCGATCGCCGGCGGCGGGCGCGTCGCTGCGAGCGCGGCCCTCGCCGAGGTGCCGTTCTTCGTCAGCGCTGGCGCGCGGGACTTTGGTAAGGGCGGCGCCCAGCGTCTGCACGCCGCGCTCGAAGCGGCAGGCGCGTCGGCGCGCTGGCGGCTCTACCCCTCGGTCGAACACCTCGCGGTCGTGCAGGTGGCGTTGCGAGACGTGTTCGCCTTCTTCGACGAGCACGCGCGCTGATCCGCTTTCGCTGCGGCGTGGGTGCGGGCCGCTAGACGCGGCGAGCAATTGGTCAACAATGGGGGCATGCGTCTCCCCCGTGCACTCCTCGCGTTCTTGGCGAGCTTGTTTCTGTTGGCAGGCAACGCTTTGGCGACATGGTCGATCGTCGTCGTCAACGTCGTCACGGGAGAAGTAGCCGTCGGCATCGCCACCTGCCTGACAGGCTTCGACCTGCGCCCGAACACGGTCGTCGTGGTGCCCGGCCGCGGCGTCGCGGCCGCGCAGTCGTTCGTCGGCCCGCTCTCGCTGCGGCAGCTGATCCGCGACGGCTTCTTGAGCGGCCAAGCCGCGTCGCAGATCTTGGCGGCGCTGGCCAGCGCCGACGGCGGTCACAACCTGCGTCAATACGGCATCGTCAGCCTGACCGGCGGTGAGGTGACGTTCACCGGGAGCGGCGCGGGCGCGTGGGCTGGTGGCGTGGTCGGCCAGAGCGGCGACTACCGCTACGCGATCCAGGGCAACGTGCTGACCGGCCAACCGGTCGTCACTGCGGCGGAGCAGGCGCTGGTGACGACGCCCGGCGAGCTGCCGGACAAGCTGATGGCGGCGATGGAGGCCGCGCGCGCGATGGGCGGCGACGGCCGCTGCTCGTGCTCGCCAGCCTCGCCGACCGCGTGCGGCGCGCCGCCGGCGAACTTCAACAAGTCGTCGCACATCGCGTTGATGATCGTCAGCCGCCCCTCGGACGTGGACGCGCCGTGCAACGGCGCCGCTGGCTGTGGGGCCGGCGACTACTGGCTAGACCTGAACGTCGCCAACCAGCCGGCGAGCGCGCCGGACCCGGTGGTGCAGCTGCAGTCGCTCTTCAACACCTGGAAGCAGAACCAGGTCGGTCGCCCGGACCACTACAAGTCGACCGCGACGGTGAGCACTACGGCGATCCGCGCCAACGGCCTCGACGAGGTTGTGGTCACGGTGGAGCTCCGTGACGCGCAGAACAGCCCGCTCGGCAACGCGCTGCCGATCGACGTGCAGTTGGCGCTCGGCAGCACCGTGCCGGAGGTCACCTTCGGCCCGATCACCGCGCTGCCTAACGGCGCCTATGAGTTCACGATGCGAGGCGCGCTGCGCTCCGGCACCGCGGTGCTCGACATCGCCGCATATGACTCGTTCGGGCGCGTCGGCGTCTGGCCGCAGCCGGTCATCACGGTCGAGGACATGTTCGGCGCGTGCGGCGCGGGCGGCGTCCCGGACGGTCAGGGCGGCGCGCTCGACGCGCTGAAGGTGAACGGCTCCGCTGGCGTCGACCGCGTCGTGGAGGTCGGCTTCGCGCAGCCGTTCACGGTGACGCTCGCGCCGCCGGTTGTGCCGCAGCCCGCGCTCCCGGTTGGGATGTTCGCGCTCTGGGCGCACGCGGGCGTGCCGCCGCTCGGCGTCGGGCTGCCGATCAGCGGGCCGGCGAACGCGCTGTGCTTTACGCCAGCGCCGCTGCTTCCTGGCGCGCCGACGTCGCTCGTCGCGGACTCGTTCGGCCTCGGCGCGCCTGTGTTCGCGGCGCCGGCTCCGTTCTCGCTGACCATTCCAGGGCTCCCCGTCCTCTTGGACGCCGCCCTGCAGGGAGCCATGGTGGTCGACGCGCAAGGGTCGTTCGCGGCGACCAACGCCGTCTACCTGCGCGTCCAGGCGTTGCCGACGCCGTCGATCTCCAGCGTCGCGCCGTTCTCGCCGTCGGCGGGGCAGCTCGTGACCGTCAACGGCAGCGACTTCTTCCAGGGAGCCGTGGTCGCGGTGAACGGGGCGTTGGTGCCCGCGAACTACATCTCATCGACGGCGATGTCGTTCACGATGCCCGCTGGCGTGGGCTGCGACGCGACGGTCGCCGTCGCGAACCCGGGCGGCGCGGTCGACACGGCGTCGTTCAACGGCACGCCCGTCGTGACCAACGTGCCGTTCACCTCTGGCCCGGCGTCGGGCGGGAACACGCTGGTCATCGTCGGGCAGAACCTGATCGGGTGCACTTTCACGCTCGGCGGGACGGTGCTGACGCCGCTGACGCAGTCGCAGACCTCGTTCGTCGCGATCACGCCGGGGGGCGCGCCCGGACCGACGCCGATTGTTATCACCAGCCCGACGGGCTGCCAGACGAGCACGACCTACACGTATCAGTAGGCGCCGCCGCCGTCATCGCTAGCGGCCCGCCGCCACCTCGCTGGGCGGCGCGCGGCGGGGTCCAGGTCGCGTTCGACGCGCCAGAACCCCTTCGCGAAGGGCTCGCCGCGCGTGATCCACTCGACGTCCGCGTGGGTGAGGCCGTAGGCGCGCCCGACCAGCAGGTCGATCCGCGTCTGCTTGGCTCTCCGGAGGGCGCCATCGGTCGCGGGCGCATGGAGCTTGCACCAGCCCTCCTCGGCGGCGTGCTCCCACAACACCGCAGTCCAGGGCGCCGTCGCGCAGAGCTGTAGCGCTAGGACGGCGAGCTCGTCGCGCTCTGGGTCAGAGAGGCGCGGCAGGACACAGTCGGTCAGGACGAAGCGGTTGAGGTTGGTCCCAGCCATGCGCATGCGCAGGCTCCAGTCGAACGGCAGCGACGAGAGGACCGCAGCGTACGCGGCGAGGTCGCAGACCGGCGACGCGGTCGCGCGCGCCGGCTGCAGCACGCCGATCGAGTTGCCGCAAGGAACGTCTGGTAGCAGGCACGCGATCGACGTGCGCTCGTTGGTGGCGTTGGAGAGCGCGCGGAGCGCGATCCTCGCCGGTCCGCGCGCGGTCGCGTCGTTGCGCCAAGCGGCCGCGTCGACGAGGTAGAGCGGTCGGAGCTCGCCCGCGCTACGAGGTCGCCGCCAGCGCGTCTTGTGACCGACGCCGCGGTCGTGCGCGCCGGCGTTCGCGTCGAGGTCGTAGATCATCGCGCCTTGCCGCAGCGGCAGCAGGTCCGGTTTGCCTTCGGACCGCCAGACGCCGTCGCGGTCGCCGCTGTAGCCGTCCGCTTCGGCGACGTCACGACGCATGAACCGCGCTCGGTCGGAGGTCATGTTGAAGTCCCCTTGGCGCCAAGACAGCTGTCCGCTCGGGCCGGTCAGGCTCTCGCCCGAGCTCCGCATGCGCGTGAGCAACTCGAGGTCTCGGTTGGACTCGACCTCGACGATGGTCCCGGCGTGTGGGCTGAGCGCGCGCATAGTCTGGCGCGCGTATTCGATGTGCGTCGGCGCTTCGGCTTGCCAGTCCGAGAGCGCGGTCCGCCCGAACGCGGCGCGGACGCGCGCGGTCTCGCCGCCCTTGGTCGCGATCACGACGCCGAAGCGATACCGGCTGTCGATGTCGAAGATGCGTTCGCGGTTTTCGAAGCCGAAGAGCCACTCCCAACTGCAGCGATCGAGCAGCAGCTCGCGCAGCGGCGCCGCGTCGCGGTCGAACCACAGGCCTGCTGGGACGACGATGCCGAGCCTGCCGCCGGGCCGGAGCAGCTGATACGCGCGCTCCAGAAACAGCCGGTACGTGAACAGCTTCCCTTTGCCTTGGTGCGCGAACCTCGGGCGGAGCGCGCGGACTTGGTCTCCCGCCTCTGGACCGTCCTGCAGCGTCTCCCACGGGGGGTTGGTGAGGACCGCGTCGAAGCTCTCCGGTTCGAGCTCTACCAGCCCGTCGCCGACGTGGAGCTCAGCGCCCGGGAGAGACCTGCGCGCGATGCCTACGGCCTCAGCGTCGAGGTCGAGCCCGACCAACTCAGCGGCCGAACGCTGCAGCGCCTCCTGCGCGGCGAGCAGGAAGGAGCCGCCGCCGACGGCGGGGTCGCAGACGCGAAGGGGTCGCCCGTCGTCCAGCGGCTGCAGGGCGCGGCGCGCGGTCGGCAACGCGAGCCCGGGCGGCGAGAACCAGGCCCCGCGCCGCTTGCGGAGCGCGCGCGGCAGCGCGCGCTGATGACGATCTGCTTCGCGCCACGCGTCGTCGCCGCGCGTCGCGGTCACACCGACTCCGCCGCGAACCCGGCAGCGGCGAGCTGCGCGAGGATCTGCTCTACGTGCGCGGCCCCCTTAGTCTCCATCACGACGTGGAGCTCTGCTTCACGCGGCGGCAGCTGGTTGAAGAGCCGCTGGTGTTCGACGTCGACGACGTCAGCGCCTGCAGCGCCGATCAGCTGCGTCACCTTTGACAGCACGCCTGGGACGTCGTGGATCGAAATCCGCAGCTTGGCGATCTTCCCGTCGCGCTGGAGGCCGCGCATCAAGACCGTCGACAGCATCCTGCGGTCGATGTTGCCGCCGCAGATGACGACGCCCACCTCGCGCCCTTCAAAGAGCTGCGTGTGCCGGAGCATCGCGGCGTAGCCAGCGGCGCCCGCGCCTTCGGCGACGACCTTCTGCTGCGCTGCGAGCAGCTGCACG
>JAYYEE010000212.1:0-8206 GCA_036160175.1 Planctomycetota bacterium | reverse complement strand
GTGTGCCTCGGCCCCGGCTTCTACCTGCCTGCGGGCACGCACGGCTTCGCGGTCCGGGGCGAGGGCGCGGTGCATCGCTACACGAGCAGCGCCGCGCCCCAGGTGTTCGCCAACGCGGAGCTGCAGCTGACCGCGGGCGCGGCGTCGAACCAGCCCTTCGGCGGAGCGCAGTACGCGCCGCGCGTCTGGAACGGCGCGCTGCACTACGCCGTCGGCGCGGGCGGCGCCGGCGCGTGCGCGTGGACCGAGCGAATGGGCGACGGCTGCTACTCCGGCGCGACTACGTTCTACGAGCAGTTCGCGAGCCTCGCTGGCGTCGACCTCAGCGGGACTGCCCTGCAGCCGACCGTATTGGAGGTCGTCCCAGCGGGGCCGCCGGGCTACGTCGTCGCGCCGGCTCCGCCGCAGTGGCGCGCGCCGCAGGGCTCTCCCGTGCTCGACAACCTCGGCGGCGTGCTCGAGGACGACGACGTCAGCGAGGCGCTGACGTTGCCCTTCTCGTTCGCGTTCCCTGGCGGCGCGACCAGCGTGATCCACGCGACCGCGAACGGCGAGATCTACCTCGGCCCGACGTCGGCGACAACGTCGGACGTCACGCCGAACGGCTTCGAGTTGGCGGCGCAGCAGCCGCGGATCGCGGCGCTGTGGTGTGATCTAGAGCCGCTTGCGAACCTGTCGACGAACCCGACGAGCGGCGTCTTCTTCGACGTCTCTCCAAACGGCGCGGAGGTCTACGTCACCTGGTCGTGCGTGGCCGACGGGCGCGGCGGTCCGCCGCCCGCCGGCAGCACCGCTGCCTCGGTGCAGTGCGTGCTGCGCAGCGACGGGAGCTTCGCGCTGCGATACGCAGACATCACGCCGGGGCCAGGCACCGGGCGCGCGGTGATCGGCTTTGGGGCGGGGGGCGGCGCGCCGGATCCCGGCTCCCGCGACCTCGACCAGGCCGTGCCCTTCGCCACGACCGGGCCGGACCGTTACCCGCTCGAGCACCGATGCACGCCGCCGGTGCTCGGCGGCGCGATGACGCTCGAGGTCGAAGGCGTCGAGTCAGCGGGCTTCGCGTTCGTGGTCCTCGGAGACGCGGCGATCCCGGCTGGCGTCGACCTCGCGGCCGCCGGCGCGCCGGGCTGCCGGGCCTACACGAACGCGGTCACCAGCCTGTTGGCGCCGGTCGCGCAGCCTGTCGGCGCGGGGGCAGCGCAGCTGCAGGTGCCGAGCGCACCGGCGCTGCTCGGCGCGGCCTATGCGTCACAGGCGGTCGCGCCGAGCAGTGGCAACGCGCTCTCATTGACGACCTCCAACGGCGTGCGCTGGATCATCGGCAGCTGAGAACGCGCGGCGCGTTCGAGCGCGCGTTGGTGCCGACGCGTCGGTGCGGCTATGTTCGACCGCCGGCATGAAGAAGCTCCGCGTCCTGCTGCTGGTCCTCGAAGAGCTGCTGCCGCCGCCGGGCGCTGAGGAGCTCGACTGGGAGGAGACCTATCCCTACCAGATGGAGCTCGACGTGCAGATGACGCTGCGCGCGCTCGGCCACACGGTCGAGACCGTCGGCGTCGGCAAGGACCTTGAGGTGATCCGGGAGCGACAGCTCGCGTTCCGGCCGGACATCGCCTTCAACGTCATCACGGACTTCCACGACATCACGTCGTACGAGGCGCACGTCGTCAGCTACCTCGAGCTGCTGAAGCTGCCGTACACGGGGTGCAACCCGCGCGGCATCACGCTGGGCAACGACAAGTCGCTCTGCAAGCAGATCCTGATGTGGCACGGCGTCCCGTGCCCGGCGTTCACGTCGTTTCAGCCGGGCAAGAAGAAGCCGCGCTTGCCGAAGGGCGTCGAGTACCCGGTCATCGTGAAGTCGGCGATCGAGCACGGCAGCACGGGCATCTCGCAGGCCTCGGTCGTCAAGACGGACAAGCAGCTCGAGAAGCGCGTCGCATACATGTTCGACCGGGTCGGCGGCGAGGTGATCGCCGAGCAGTTCATTGAGGGGCGCGAGCTGACCGTCAGCATCGTCGGCAACGGCAGCCGGCTGACCGTGCTCCCGGTCTGGGAGGTCTGGTATTCGAAGCTGCCCAAGACCAAGCACGCGATCTGCACCGAGCAGGTTAAGTGGGACATCGACTACGCCCAGAGCATCGGCATCAAGACGGGCCCCGCGCGCCGCCTGAGCGAGAAGAAGCAGAAAGAGTGCCAGGCGATCGCGAAGAGGGCCTACCAGGCGCTCGGCCTCTCGGGCTACGCGCGCATGGACCTGCGGATGGACGCAGACGGCACCGTCTACGTCATCGAGGCGAACGTGAACCCGGACCTCACCGAGATCGAGGACTTCTCCGAGGCCGCGCAGAAGCACGGCATGGGGTACGCCGGCTTGCTGCAGCTCGTGCTCGAATCGGGGATGAAGTACAAGGCGCCTTGGAAGGCGGGGCCGAACAAGAAGTATCAATAGCGCCCATTGGGGGCGCGGACCTGTGAGCCGCTGGGGGGCGGCGATGTGATGGGCGGACGAAGAACGGTCAGCACCCCGCTCGCAGAAGCAGCGCGATGAAGCGGAGCCTGCCTAAGCCGGAGCCTAGGTGGCTGCTCGGGTCGCAGCTCGGGGCGCTCGGGGTGATCGGGCTCCTGTTCTATATACGCCCCGCGCCCCCTCGCGATCCCGCTCCTCGAAGGAGGGGTTCGGCATCAGGTACACCGCCTTGGCCGCCTCCGCTTGCGGAGCTTGCGCCGCCGCCGCGCAGCAGAGCGCGCTGATCAGCGCTGCGGTCTTGGCTGTGATGGTCGGTGCGCGTCGGCGGGTCATACGCCGAAGGCTACCGAATCACGGCGCTCGCTCACTAGGCTGCAAGTTGGTGTGCGCGCGACCGCGCGGAAGCTGTGCACCGTCCGCTGCTTAGGCATGGTCATGACCGCTGCTTCGGCCGCGGCAACGCGTTAGGCGGGGTCGAGTTACGGGGTGCGCTCGTGCCGTTGTGCTCGCGGGGTTAGCATCGCGCGCATGATCCTCGATGTTCGGCACTGGTTGTCTGCCCTGGCCGTCTGCGGAGTCCTCGGTGCGCAGGGGCGCGATCAGGCGGACCTCTTCGCCGCAGATCGCGTCCTCGACGTGCAGATTACGATCGCGAAGCGCGACTGGAACCGACTGCGCATGCAGTCGCGGTCGTTTGAGAAGGCGCTGTCGGCAGCGCGAAAGCAAGGAGAGTTCGACAAGCCATACACCTACTTCGACGCAGACGTGGTCATCGCTGGGGTGCGATTCGCGCGCGTCGGTGTCCGCAAGAAGGGCTTCTTGGGCTCGCAGAGCGGGACGCGCCCGTCGCTTAAGATCAAGCTCAACCACACCGACCCTGGCGCGTCGATCCAGGGGTTGACCAACCTCACGTTCAACAACAACCAGCAGGACGTCAGCCTCGTCAGCCAGTTCTTGGGCTACCAGGTGTTCAACGCTGCGGGGTCGCCTGCGCCGCGCTGCGGCTTCGCGAGGGTCACCGTCAACGGCCGCTACCTCGGCGTCTATTCCCACGTGGAGCGCGTCCGCGACACCCTCTTGGAGCGAGGCTTCGGCACCGCGAAGGGCGTGCTGTACGAGGGCACGGTCGTCGACTTCTTCTCGGGTTGGGCCAAGGGGTTCGAGCGTAAGCAGGGGAAGCGCAAGCGAGGCCTCGCGCGGATCGAGGCGCTGACGGCGGTCTTGGCCGAGGCGCGCGATGACGAGCTCGAGGCGCGGCTCGGCGAGCTCGTCGATCTCGACGCGTTCTACCGCTTTTGGGCGCTCGAGGGGCTGCTCGGGTTCTGGGACGGCTACAGCGGCAACAAGAACAACTTCTTCTGCTACCTGCACCCGGACACGGACAAGTTTCACTTTGTGCCGTGGGGCGCGGACTGCCTGTTCATGAAATACAGCCTCGTCGACGACGACCGCGAGGTGCCGGTCTCGGTGAAGACGACGGGGCTCTTGGCGCACCGGCTGTATCAGCTCCCCGACGGGCGCGCGCGCTACGCCGCGGAGATGCGCGGCTTGCTCGACCGCCACTGGGACGAAGCGGCGATTGGCAGGGAGTTGGACCGGCTAGAAGAGCTGCTCGAGCCGCACCTCGGTCGCTCCCAGCGCCGCGCGATGGACTCGATGAACGCTGTCCGCTACTTCGTCGAGAAGCGCCGCGCGGACATCCTCAAGGAGCTCGAGGGCGGCATGCCGATCTGGACGAAGAAGCCCAAGCCGCCGTTCGCGATGCCCGCGGTCGGGGGAGAGTGGCAGCCCTCTATCTGGGACGCTGCGAAGCGCGGTGACGTCGAAGAGCTCCAATTTCACGTCCGCGCCGGCGCCGACGTCAACAGCGTCAGCGAGCTCGACGGCTCGCACCCGCTGGCCCTCGCTGCCTTGGTCGGGCAAGCCGGCGCCGTCAAGTATCTGTTGCAGCAAGGGGCGCGGGTCAACGACACCGACGCGGACGGCGACACCGCGCTGCACAGCGCGGCGTTCTTGGGGCGCGTCGAGGTCGTCGAGCTGTTGCTCGCGGCGGGTGCCAAGAGCGACCTGAAGAACGCGAAGGGGGCGACGCCGCGGGCCAACGCCGCGGCCCCCTGGTCTGCAGGGCTCGCGGGCATCATCAAGTGGATCGGGAAGGCCATCGGCGTCGACTTCGACCTCGAAGAGATCCGCGCCGGTCGCTCCAAGGTCGCGCGGCGGCTGCGCTAGCGCCGCGCTGATGGCGCCCGCCTTCGCTTGGTTGGTCAGCGAGGCGCCTCGCGGTTGCGCGTGCGGCGTCGCGCGGCCTTTGCGTCATCCTCGTCGAGGGTTCGTTTCGCCGCGTCCAGCAGGGCCGTCTGACTGCGCAGGGGTAGCTCGTCGACCTTTCGTTCGATCCGCTCGCTTTGCCCGTCAGAGCGGATGCGTCGCGCTTTCACGTTGTCCTTCAAGGCCATGCCGAGGACCTCGTCGATCACGCGCTTCTTCAGCGCGGGGGAGAGGATCGGTGCTGCGACCTCGACCCTGCGCTCAAGGTTACGGACCATCCAATCGGCTGAGGAGATGTAGACCTTAGGGTCGCCCGCGTTCTCGAAGCAGTAGACGCGGCTGTGCTCAAGGAAGCGGTCAACGATGGTCGTTACGGTGATGTTCTCACTGAGTCCTTTCACGCCTGGGCGCAGGCAGCAAACGCTGCGAACGCTCAGCTCGACCTTGACGCCGGCGCGCGAGGCATCATAAAGCGCGAGGATTACTTTGGGGTCAGAGAGGTTGTTGAGCTTCGCCTGCACGCCAGACGGCCGACCCGCTTGGTGGTTGCTGATCTCGCGGTGGATGCTCGCGATAACCTCTTTTTGCATGGTGAACGGCGACACCAGCAAGTGCTCCATCTCCGGAACGCGGGTGTGCCCAGTGATCATGTTAAAGGTCTCGGCCACCTCTTCGCCGAGATCATCTCGTGCGGTCATAACCCCGAGATCGGTATACAGCCGCGCGGTCGCGGCGTTGTAGTTGCCGGTGGCGATGTGGCAGTAGCGTCGCAGGCTGTTGTCGTCTTCGCGTCTGACGATCAACGTGCACTTGGCGTGCGTTTTCATGCCGACGATGCCGTAGACGACATGCACGCCGGCGCGCTCCATGCGCCGGGCCCACTGGATGTTGGCGGCCTCGTCGAAGCGCGCCTTGAGCTCGACGATCGCCGTGACCTGCTTGCGCTGCTGGGCGGCCTCGATCAAGGCCTCGACCATCACGTTCTTGCTGCCAGCGCGATAGATCGTTTGCTTGATCGCAACCACCTTTGGATCGCGCGCGGCCAGCGTGAGGAAGTCCTCGACGTTGGAGAACGAGTCATATGGGTGGTGCAGCAGGATGTCGCTTTCGCGAAGGTCCGCGAACATGTCTTCGGAAGAGCCCCACCGCCGCTGCCGCCGCGGCTTCGCCGGGGCGTCCTTCAGTTCGGGCTTTTCGATCAGCGAATACAGCTCCATGATTCGGCCCAGGTTGACCGGTCCGTCACAGAAGAAGATGTCGTCGCCTTCAAGTTGGAATGCTCTCAGGAAGCGCTCAAGTATCTCGGGGTGAGCGTCGCTGTCGATCTCGAGCCGGACGGGCTCTCCTCGACGTCGCTTGATGAGTTCTTTCTCGATGGAGCTCATCAGGTCGGTCGCCTGCATCTCGTCAAGCTCCAAGTTGCCGTCGCGCGTTACCCGGAAGGTGCTGGCGTGCGCGACCACGAGGCCTGGGAACAGCTCTTGGAGGTTGGCGCGGACCACGTCTGCCGTGAAGACGTAACCGCGGTGCCCGTCTTGTTCGGGGAGGGAGACGATTCGCGGGAGCGCTCGCGGCACCTGCACGACTGCCATGCGGTGTGTGCGACGTTTGTTCTTGTTCGTCTCCTGCAGCAGCACGGCGAGGTTCAGGGACTTATTGAGCAGCACCGGGAACGGGTGCGCCGGGTCGACGGCGAGCGGCGTGAGGATCGGGTAGACCTCACGCTGGAAGTAGTCATCGACGAAGGTCTTTTGATTGCCGGTTAGCTGTTCGATCGAAGGGAACCGGATGTCAGCCTTGACGAGCTCGGGCAAGATCCCCTGGCTCCAAGTTTGGTGCATGGCTGCAGAGAATGCGTGGGCGTCGCGGCGCACCTCTTCCAGCTCGTCTGGTGGCGTGAGGCCGTCATGGCTCTCAGCTTGGATCTCGGCGTCGACCATCTCCATCACGCCGGCTACGCGGATCTCAAAGAACTCGTCGAGGTTGGTGCTCGCGATCGCCAAGAACTTGACTCGTTCGAGCAGCGGATTTTCTGGGTCCTGGGCCTCTTCGAGGACGCGGCGGTTGAACGCGAGCCATGAGAGCTCGCGGTTAATGAACAGCAGGCCCTTGGGGATGGATGCGAGCGGCGCGTCTAGCTGAGCTTGCTGGGCCTGCTCATCGTTGCCGTCGCCGGTGCCGGCGCCGCCCTGCAGGTCTGGCACGCGGTGGCGGCGACCGAGGCTGTCGATCGAGTGGTCTCGGGGCGTTCGCTCAGGTAGCTCGTTCATTGCTGCGCGGAGTCGATTAAACGGATCAAAACCTGCGGACGCGTCTAGATATCCGACAACTTCTCGGAGCTTCGCGCTCACCTATCGGTCCACACCTGGCATCAAGATCTGTAAGTCATTCAAAAAATTGCTAGTTAGGTCAGGCAAGTGTCGTTGGTCGATCGTGGTCTGTTGATTACTTTAAAGATCGATGAATACTTCACACCGTATCCCTGCCCGGCCTTGGGACCTGCACAGCAAGGCCGGTAGGCCGCCGGGATTCGCGATTGACGGTGAGGTCCAGCCTCAAGATGCGATCGGGCGCCTGGCTCCTGATGTCACCATGGGCCTCGCGCGCTAAGGAATGTCTGACGAGCTGTGAGAGCGTTTCCTTCAGGACAAGGACATCGACTTCTGCTACGCGGTGCCCGATTGCGCGCGGTTTCGCGTCAACGCGCTGCACCGGCGTAACTCTGTCGGGATCGTCGTCCGCCCGATCCCCGACACCATCCCAGAGCACAAGACGCTGTGCTGCCTTAGATCGCGCTAGACCTCACGTCGACGCCGCGCGGCCGCTTGTTGGGGATTGGGCCGACAAGTTCCGGTGCGTCGACGACGCTCGCCGCGATGATCGATTCCAGCAACCAGACGGAGTCGGGACACATCTTGACGATCGAGGACCCGCTCGAGTTGGTGCACAAAGACAAGCGATGCGATCGGGTTAAGGCGCGAGCAAGACCGGCGTGAGCCCGAACAGGTTGTTGAAGAGCGCGCCTTTGTGCGTGACGGCTGTAGCTTCCAGCGTCAGCCTCGTGCTGTCATCCGGCGTCAGCGTCGGTAGCAGGCTGAGCTGCTGATCTTGTATGGAGACTTCGACGGAGCGGATCACGCCAGCGTGCTGTCGATCGAGGGCATCAGCGAGCCGAAGCAGCGCTGCGAGCCGCTCGATCATGCTGCGATCTCGTCGCCTCAGCGCCATGAAGTCGTCGTGGTCGCGTGACGGCGCCGCCTTGCGGTGATATCGGGCTACTATTGCGACGAGGTGGCGTTCGTAGCTGCCGAGGCCGACGATCTCTGTTGATTCGATCAGGTATTGTGAGTGCTTGTGGTGTCCGTCGATGTTGATCGCGGCGCCGATGTCGTGGAGTAAGGCCGCGGCCTCTAGCAAGACGCGTGCGCGGTCGCCGAGACCGTGGAGCTCGATGGTCTGATCAAATAATTG
>JAYYEE010000211.1:0-12549 GCA_036160175.1 Planctomycetota bacterium | reverse complement strand
GTGCGCGACGTTCCCGGCGACCTGCTTAGCAGCCGCCGAGTCCGTACATGCAGACGAAGCGCGCACGCTGCGCGCCATGCTCGCGGCCGGGCTCATCGGCGTGTTCGTCACGACCCGCTCGAGCTTCGCGGCCGAGGTCGGCGGCTGCCAGGCCGAGACCGGCGCGGGCGCGGCGATGGCCGCGGCCGCGCTGGTCGAGCTCGGCGGCGGCACGGCGGCGCAGGCGCTCTCCGCCGCGAGCCACGCGCTACAGAACGTGCTCGGGCTGATCTGCGACCCGGTCGCGAACCGGGTCGAGGCGCCTTGCCTCGGCCGCAACGTGGCGGGCGCGTCGAACGCGTTCGTCTCCGCGAACATGGCCCTCGCGGGATATGACCACCTCGTCCCGCTCGACGAGGTGCTCGACGCGCACCGCGAGGTCAGCGAACGGATGGCGCGCGAGCTGCGATGCACCGCGCTCGGCGGGCTCTCCATCACGCCGACCAGCAAGGCGATCGAGGCCAGGCTCGCCGACGCAGGCGGCTGCGGCTCTTGCGATAGCTGACGACGGGCTATGCTGCGCGCGCCATGCGCGCCCGTAAGACCTCAGCCCTGCTCTCGAACCTCGCCCTCGCAGCGTGTGCTGTGCCTAACGCTGGCTGGCCTCAGGCTGCGGGCCCCCGCGGTGACTGGACCGCCATCGGCGCAGCACCGCCGCGCTCGTTCTCCGTAACGACCGGCGAGAACATCCGCTGGCGCGAGACGCTCGGCGCGCGCGCCGTGAACAGCCGCGGCGACGAGGTCACCGGCGTTCCACGCAGCCGCTGGGACGGCTGGGACTGGGTCTTCAACGGCTCGCCGTCGCGGATCAACGACCACCTCTACTACACGCTCGCGACCGGGACGGTTTATGCGATCGACACGCGCCGAGCCGCCGTCGCAGCGCTCATCGCGTTGAGCGACCTCGGTCCAGCCGGCGAGACGTGGACGGCGAACTCTGTCAGCTACGCGGGCGGGAGGCTGTTTCACCGCACCGCCCGCGAGCTGCTCTGCATCGGCGAACCCTAGGCGGCGCGACCGCTTTCACTTCGCGGCTTCGCCCTCGAGCCGATCGAGCAGGCCGCCTGGGTCCGTATCGACGTGCAGCATCGCGCGGTGCGGCGGGCGCGCGTAGCCCTCGGCCACGGCGTGATCGAGCCAAGCGAGCAGGCCGTCGTAGTAGCCGCCGACGTTGAGCAGCCCGACGGGCTTCTCGTGGTAGCGCAGCTGCCGCCACGTCCACGTCTCGAAGATCTCCTCCAGCGTGCCGAGGCCGCCCGGCAGCGTGACGAACGCGTCGCTCCACTCCGCCATCAAGGCCTTGCGCTCGTGCATGTCCTCGGTGACGCGCAGCTCCGTCAGGCCCTCGTGCGCGACCTCGGCGCGCATCAGGGCCTTGGGGATGACGCCGAAGGCCTCCCCGCCGCGCTCCAGCACCCGGTCGGCGATCTGCCCCATCATGCCGACGTGCCCGCCGCCGAAGACCAGCCGCATGCCGCGGTCGACCAGGGCGTCGCCCATCGCTCGCGCAGCCGCTGCGTGGGTCGCGTCTCGACCGTCCTGAGAGCCACAGTAGACGCAGACCGCGCGGATGGTTGCCATGCGAGCACCTGACGCGATCCACGCGCTCGATGGAAGGGCCGCGCCGGCAGTTTTACGGACGCCCGAGCGCGCCGACCAAACTCGCGTGGCCCGGATGCCGCCGAGGACGCGCCGCTTGCTACAACTGCAAGCATGACCCGACACGTCGTCGTGATGACCGGCGCCGGCATCTCCGCTGACTCCGGCGTGCAGACGTTCCGCGACGCTGGCGGACTCTGGGAGGGGCACCGGCCAGAGGACGTCGCGACGCCCGAGGCGTGGCTCGCGAACCCGGCGCTGGTCTGGCGCTTCTACCAGGCGCGACGCGCGCAGCTCGCCGAGGTCGAACCAAACGCCGCGCACTTCGCGCTCGCCGAGGCCGCGCGCGCGCTCGAGGGCCGCGGCGACCAGCTGACGCTGATCACGCAGAACGTAGACGACCTGCACGAACGCGCCGGCAGCGCGGCGATCCACATGCACGGGGAGCTCGCGCAGCTCCGCTGCGAGGCGTGCGGCCACCAGCTGCGGGACCTCGAGCGCACGACGCCAGACTTCCTGGCCTGCCCCGCGTGCGGACACGACCGCCTGCGACCGGACATCGTCTGGTTCGGCGAGGTGCCGTTCCACCTCGACGAGATCGAGGCCGCGATGCAGACATGCACGGACTTCTTGGCGATCGGGACCAGCGGCCAGGTCTGGCCGGCGGCCGGGCTGCTGCACGCCGCGCGCAGCGCGGGCGCGAGGACCTGGGTCCAGGCGCTCGAGGTCCCAGCCAACGCCGAAGACGAAGACACCTACGTAGAGGGGCGCGCCGCCGAGGTCGTGCCCGCGCTGATGCAGCGCGTCCTGGAGCCATCATGAAGAGCCGTCACCTGTCGATCCTGCTGACCTGCGCCTTCGCGGCCGCCCAGGCGCCGCTGCCCGAAGCGCTGCCGGAGGTGCTGCCCCGGGGCTGGCGCCGCACAGGCGACGCCGTCGTCGGCGCCCCGCACGCGGCGCTGCTGGGTCGCGGCGTGACGCTGCGCGCGCCGGACGCGCGCGTCGAGGTCGAGCTCTCGCTCGCCGACGCGACGAGCACCGCCGCGTCGCTCGTCATCGGCGGCAGCCACGTCGGGTTCTGCGGACGCGACGGGGAGCCGTTCTTAGAGGGGCCGCTGTTCGGCGGCGGCACGCGCCGCCTCGTCGCGCCGAAGCCCACAGCCGGCGCTCCCTTCCGGCTGGTGCTCGAGCGACGCGACGCCTCGCTGCGCCTGACCTGGAACGGCGCGCCGCTGCCGCTGATGCCCGACCCGGGTGGGGACCTCGGCGCGGTGCAGCTCCGCCCCCACCGCGACACGATGACGGTCCGCCGCTTCGTCGTGACCGGCGGCGCGCCGGTGCCCCAGCCGATCGGCGCCGGCGTCACCGTCTGGGAGCGCGGCGAAGCGGGCGTCGACACCTACCGCATCCCCGCCCTCGTCGTTGCGAAGAACGGCGACCTCCTCGCGTTCGCCGAGGCGCGTTACGGCAGCCGCAGCGACACCGGCGACATTGACCTCGTGATGAAGCGCTCTTCGGACGGCGGGCGCACTTGGTCGAAGCAGCGCACGCTCTGGGACGACGCGAAGAACACGTGCGGCAACCCATGCCCAGTCGTGGTCTCGTCGACTGGCGCGATCCTGCTGCTCGCGACGCGCAACCTCGGCACCGACCACGAGTCCCAGATCATCGCCGGAGAGTCCGAGGGCACGCGCACGGTCTGGGTGCTGCAGAGCGATGACCACGGAGAGACCTGGAGCGCGCCGCGCGAGGTCACGTCGACGACCAAGCTGCCCGAGTGGACCTGGTACGCGACCGGCCCGGGCGCGGGGATCGAGCTGCGGCGCGGCGAGCACCGGGGCCGGCTCGTGATCCCTTGCGACCACATCGAGGCCGAGACGCGCCGCTACTACTCCCACGTCATCTACAGCGACGACCAAGGCGCGACCTGGCAGCTCGGCGGCGCCACCCAGAGAGATCAGGTCAACGAGTGCGAGGTCGTCGAGCTCCAAGACGGCCAGCTGCTGCTCAACATGCGCAACTACGACCGCGCGCAGCGAACCCGGCAGCAGGCCTGGAGCGACGACGGCGGCGCCACCTGGCGCGACCAGCGCCACGTGCCCGAGCTGATCGAGCCGATCTGCCAAGCGAGCATCCGCCGCTACTCGGACCAAGCGCTGATGTTCAGCAACCCAGCGAGCCGGTCCGGGCGCGAACGCTTGACGCTGCGGATGTCGTTCGACGAGGGACAGACGTGGCCTTGGGCGGCGCTCCTCTCCAATGGGCCCAGCGCGTATTCGTGCCTGCAGGTGCTGCCCGACGGCGGCGTGCTCTGCCTGTTCGAGGCCGGCGGCTACCGCGAGATCCGCGCGCACCGCGTAGACCGTGAGGACCTGCCGCGGCCGCGCTGATCAGCGCTCGGCGAGCGCCTCCAAGAAGCGCGCGCCGAACGAGTCGAACTTCTTCGGGCCGACGCCCTTGCAGTCGAGCATCGCGGCGCGGGACTGGGGCCGGTTGCGGGCGAACTCCTCGAGCGTTACGTCGGAGAAGACCACGTAGGGCGGCACCCCGAGCCCGCTGGCGATCTCGCGACGGAGCCCGCGCAGCTGGTCGAACAGCTCCTGCTCCGGCGCCGTCAGCGCGCGCGCCTCGGTCGCAGACGAGCCGCGGCGACGGCGCGACGGCTGGTCGAGGCCGCCCTTCGGCGCGCGCAGCTCGATCTCACGGTCCCCGCGCAGCACCGCGGCGCTGCCTTCGTTAAGCACGAGCACCGGGTACTCGCCGTCGGTACGGGCCAAGGCCGCCTCGTCGATCAGCTGGTCGATGTAGTTGCCGATCCGCATCGCGGTCAGCCCCTTTAACAGACCGAACGTCGGGATCTGGTCGTGGCCGCGCGCGCGCACCTTCTCGTTCTTGCTGCCGCGCAGCACGTCGATGACGTAGCTGGCCCCGTATCGCTGACCCGTCCGCGCGACGGCCGAGAGGATCTTCTGCGCCGTGACGTGGCTGTCCGGCACCAGCTCCAGCTCGTTGAGGCAGACGTCGCAAGCGCCGCAGCTAGGCTCGGCGTACTCCTGGCCGAAGTACTCGCTGAGCGAGCGATGACGGCACCGCGCTCGACCAGCGAACCGCTGCATGTGGTTGAGGAGCTGCAGCTGCGCCTGGGTGGCTTCGACGTCGCCGCTCTCTTCGCCCGAGCGCTCCATGATCATGCGCCACTTGGCGGCGTCCGCCCCCGAGTACAGCAAGAGGCACTCTGAGGGCAGCCCGTCACGCCCAGCGCGGCCGGTCTCTTGCTGGTAGTGCTCGATGCTCTTGGGCATCGCGGCGTGAACCACGAGCCGTACGTCGCTGCGGTCGATCCCCATCCCGAAGGCCACGGTCGCGCAGACGACGTTCAGCCGCTCCGCGCGGAAGTCGGCGCTGAGCTGCGTCCGCTCCTCCGCGGGCAAACCCGCGTGGTAGGCTTTGGCCTCGATACCGCGCGACTGCAGCTGCGAGCTGAGCGTCTCGGTGTCCTTACGAGAGATGCAGTAGACGATCGCCGCCGCGTCTCGGTGCCGGCCGATCGCCTCCACGACCTGGTCGACCAGGCCTTGGCGCGGCAACACCCGATAGGTCAGCTCCGGGCGGTCGAAGGTGCCCACCAGCTCGACCGGATCCTGCAGCGACAGCTGCGCCTGGATGTCGTCGCGGACCCGCGGGGTCGCCGTCGCGGTGTAGGCGTGCATCGGCACGCCAGGGAACCGGTCGCGCAGCTCCGCCAGGCGTCGATACTCTGGGCGAAAGTCATGGCCCCACTGGCTGATGCAGTGCGCCTCATCGATCGCGATCGCCGCGACGTCCTGCCCGTCCAGCCACTCGAGGAAGTCCTCGCGGAAGAGGCGCTCAGGCGCCACGAACAAGATCCGCAGCGCCTTGGACTCGGACAGCTCGCGCAGCGCTTGTCGGCCGGCGGCGTCGAGGTTGCTGTGGGCCGCCGCAGCTGGAACGCCGTGCAGGCGGAGGCCGTCGACCTGGTCCTGCATCAGCGCGATCAGCGGCGACACCACCACCGTCAGACGCTCCGTCACCAACGGCGGAAGCTGGTAACAAAGCGACTTGCCGCCGCCCGTAGGCAGCACGACGAGCGCGTCGCGGCCGTCCAGGGCCGCGTCGATCGCTTCCTTCTGCAGCGGTCGCAACGACGAAAATCCGAACCAACGCCCCAGCGTCTCGTGCAACAAGCGGTCTCGGTCTCGGTCGGTCAACAGGGCTCCTCGGCGAATGATCGCGCGGCCCGATTCGACTACACTCTGCGCCATGAGCAAGCACTCCGTTGGCTTCTTCGCTCCGCGCCGAACGCGTCGGCTCGCAGCGCTGCTGCCGCTCGTGCTCTGCGCGTGCCACCTGCTGCGGCCGGCGAAGACGCCCATGGACTTTGAGCTGCATCCGGCGCCTGCGACGGACGCCGACGTGTTGGTCGTGCTGCTGCCCGGCATCGAGAGCGTCGCCGCGGACTTCGAGCTCCACGGGTTCCCCCAGCGCATCCAGGCGGCGCTGCCAGGCGCCGACGTGCTCGCCGTCGACGCGCACTTCGCCTACTACTGGCAAGACAGCTTGGTCACGCGCTTGCACGAAGACGTGCTGCGCCCGCGCCTCGAACGCTATGAGCAGGTCTGGTTGCTCGGCGTCTCGCTCGGCGGCCTCGGCGCGACGGCATACGCCAGCGCGTATCCCGACGTCGTCGACCGGATCTTGCTGCTCGCTCCGTACCTCGGCAGACCGCACGCGTATGAGCCGGTGCTCGCCGAGGGCGGCGTGCTCCGATGGAGTCCCCCAGACACCCAGGGCCTCAACCCCGAGCGCGCTGCGTATGTCGACTGCTGGAGGTTTCACCGAGAGCGGTGCCGCGCCCCCGACCAACCGCCGCTCGTGTACATCGGCTACGGCCGCAGCGACCGCTTCCGCGTCGCCAACGGGACGCTCGCGTCAGCGATGCCGCCCGAGCGGTGCGTCATCCAGGAAGGCGGTCACAACTGGGAGACCTGGACGCCGCTGCTCGACGCGCTGCTCGAACGCGCCGCCGCCGCCCCCCAGTAGATCCGCGCGGCCGCCCGCTCACAGGCTGTCGGCCGCGCCCGATCGCGATATCGTGCTGGCATGCCCGCACGTCCTCGCCTCCTCGCAGCGCTCGCGGTCGCGGTCGTCACGGGGTCGGCGAGCGCGCAGGACGTGTCGTTCTCGCGGGACGTCCTGCCGATCTTGTCGGATCGGTGCTTTCAGTGCCACGGCCCAGACGAGCGCGCGCGTAAGGCCGAGCTCCGCCTCGACGTCCGCGAGGACTTGCTGCGCCCCAGAGACGGCTACGCCATCGTCACGCCGGGCGCGCCCGAGCAGAGCGAGCTGATCGCGAGGATCACGTCAGAGGGCGATGACGTGATGCCGCCGCGACACACCAAGCTCGACGTCACGGACGCCGAGGTCGACGTGCTGCGGCGCTGGATCGCGGCCGGCGCGGAGTGGTCGACGCACTGGGCGTTCCGCCCCAACCAGGCACCTGCGCCGCCGCCCGTTCGCGATCGCGCTTGGCCCCGCAACGACGTCGACCGCTTCGTGCTCGCGCGGCTCGAGGGGGCCGCGATCACGCCGAACGCGCCCGCGGCGCCCGCGGCGCTGCTGCGTCGCGTCCACCTCGACCTGACCGGCTTGCCGCCCACCCCTGCGCAGCTCGCCGCGTTCGTCGCCGACCCGAGCGACGCGCGCTACCAGGCCGTCGTCGACGCGCTGCTCGCATCGCCGCGCTACGGCGAGCGCATGGCGTGGCCTTGGCTCGAAGCGGCGCGCTACGCAGACACCGACGGGTTCCAGAACGACCCGACGCGCACCGCGTGGCCGTGGCGAGACTGGCTGGTCCGCGCGCTCAACGACAACCTGCCGTTCGACCAGTTCACCGAGCAGGTCCTCGCCGGCGACCTGCTCCCCGACGCCACCGACGAGCAGCGGTTGGCGACCGGCTTCCTGCGCAACAACGCCCACAACGGCGAGGGCGGCCGCATCCCCGAGGAGACCCGCGTCGAGAACGTGTTCGACCGGGCAGAGACGGTCGGCACCGTGTGGCTCGGGATGACGTTCGAGTGCGCGCGCTGCCATGACCATAAGTACGACCCGCTGCCGCAGCGCGACTACTACCGCTTCTACGCGTTCTTCAACCAGACCTCGGAGACCGGCGGCGGCCGCAGCGGCGGACGGCTGGCGCCGTCGATGGGCTTCCTCGCAGATCCTGACGAGCGGCGCGCGCTCGCCGACAAGCAGCTCGAGGTCGCGACCATCCACCAGCTGATGTTCCGCCCGGACCCCGAGCTCGATCCGCGAGAGCAGGCGTGGATCAAGGCCGCCGCGGCCCGGCTTCGCGCCGCGAACGCGGGCTTCGCGGCCGCGGAGCTCAGCGCCTGGCGGCAGAGCGAGCCCTTCCGCGCCGCGGCAGGGGCGATGTTCGACGAGGCGTTCGCGCCCGAGCAGGGAGCGGCCGAGGCGGCGGGTTGGCGGCCCGCGCCCGGCTTCGTCGACGGCGCGGTCTATGGGCTGCCGGACGGCGCCTACGTGACCTACTTCGCTCGCGAGATCTCGGCGTCGAGCGATCGGCGGATGACCGTGTCGCTGGGCTCGGACGACGCGATCAAGGTCTGGTGCAACGGCGAGTTGGTGCTCGCCAACGACGTCCGCCGCGGCGCCAAGCCCGACCAAGAGCGCGTCGAGCTGCAGCTGCGGTCGGGCCGCAACGACCTGCTGGTCAAGATCGTCAACACCGGCGGGATCGGCGGCGCGTACTTCCGCGTAGTCGACGAGACGATCGGCGACCTCCCCGCCGACGTCGCGCGGGCGCTGCTCCAGCCACCGATCCAGCGCCGCGACGAGCACCGTCGCGCGCTGCGCGCGCACTTCCGCCGCGAACACCAGCCAGCCTTCGCCGAGCGTGAGCGGCTGCTCGACGCGCGGCAGCGAGAGATCGCCGCGCTCGAGTCCAAGCGCCTGACGGTGTCCGTCATGGATGCGCTGCCCGCCGCCAAGCGACGCGCGACGCGCGTCCTCGCCCGCGGCGACTACCAGGCGCCCGGCGACGCGGTGACCGCAGGCACGCCGGCGTTCCTGCCGCCGCTGAAGGGCGACGGCGAACCCGACCGCCTCGACCTCGCGCGGTGGCTGACGTCCGGCGACCACCCGCTGGTCGCGCGCGTCGCCGCCAACCGCGCGTGGCAGACCTTCTTTGGCCGCGGCTTCGTCGCGACCAGCGAGAACTTCGGCCGTCAGGGCGAGCGCCCGACGCACCCAGCGCTGCTCGACTGGCTCGCGCGGCGCGTCGTCGAGTCTGGATGGGACCTGAAGGGGCTCCACCGGCTGATCGTCACCAGCGCCACCTATCGCCAGGCGGCCAGCGCGCCGACGGCCCGCTTCGAGGACGACCCCGAGAACCGCCTCCTCGCGCGATCCCCCCGGCGCAGGTTGCCCGCCTGGATGCTCCGCGACCAAGCGCTCGCGCTCAGCGGCAACCTCGCGCCTCAAGTCGGCGGCCCGCCCGTGCGCCCCTACCAGCCCGCCGGCGTTTGGGACGAGGCCACCTTCGGCTTCATCAAGTATCGCCAAGGCAGCGGCGAAGACCTGCGCCGCCGCAGCCTCTACACCTTTTGGCGCCGCATCGTCGGACCGACGATGTTGTTCGACACGCCCGCGCGGCAGCAGTGCGTGGTGCGCCACGCGACCACCAACACCCCGCTGCACGCGCTGACGACCCTCAACGAGACGGGCTACGTCGAAGCCGCCCGCGGCTTCGCAGCGCGCGCGCTGCGCGCAGACGGCGACCCCGCAGCGCAGCTCCGCTGGCTCTTCGCCGCCGCGACCGCGCGCCGCCCTGAGGCCGCTGAGCTCGAGGTGCTGACGCGCCGCTTCGCGGCCGCTAAGGCGCGCTTCGCTGCGGGGGACCTCGATCGCGGCGCCTTCTTGCAGGTCGGCGCGGACCAGCCAGGCGCCGTCCTAGACCAAGACGACCTCGCCGCGATGACCGTCGTCGCGTCCCTAGTGCTCAACCTCGACGAGGTGCTCTGCCGCCCATGAACCCGCTCACGGACGCCTCACGACGCTGGACCCGCCGCGCGCTCCTCGGCAACGCCGCCACTGGCGTCGGCGCCGCCGCGCTCGGCTCCATGCTGCGCGGAGGACCCGGCGGCTGCCACTTCGCGCCGCGCGCCAAGCGCGTCATCTACTTGCTCCAAAACGGCGCGCCGTCGCACGTCGACCTGTTCGACCACAAGCCGACGCTCGCGAAGATGCACGGGATCCAGATCCCGGACAGCGTGGCCGCCGGCGCGCGCTTCAGCACGATGACGGGCAACCAGAAGGCGCGCCCCTGCCTACAGGCGATCCGGCCGCTCCGCCAGCGCGGCCAGAGCGGCGCGACGGTCTCGGACCTGCTGCCCTACACCGCGTCGATCGCCGACCAGCTGTGCTTCGTCAAGTCGATGACGACGACGCAGGTCAACCACGCGCCCGCCATCACCTACTTCCTGACCGGCAGCGAGCGGCCTGGCCGGCCGAGCATGGGCGCGTGGCTCTCGTACGGGCTCGGTAAGAGCTGCGACGACCTTCCGACGTTCGTCGCGATGACGTCGCGCAACAAGGAGGCGTCGTGCGGCCAGATGTTCTACGACTACTACTGGGGCAGCGGCTTCCTGCCGTCGGTGCACCAGGGCGTGAAGTTCCGCGGCTCGGGCGACCCGGTGCTCTACCTCGACGACCCAGCGGGGACGGACCGCGCGCTGCGCAGGGACGTGCTCGCCGACCCCGCGGCGCTCAACCGCCGCCACGTCGAGCGCACCCGCGACCCCGAGATCGACACCCGGATCTCGCAATACGAGCTAGCCTACAAGATGCAGGCCTCGGTGCCGGAGCTGACGGACTTCTCCGACGAGCCGCAGCACGTGCTCGATATGTACGGCCCCGACGTCCGGCGTAAGGGGTCGTTCGCCTACAACTGCCTGATGGCGCGGCGGCTGATCGAGCGCGGCACGCGCTTCGTCCAGTTGATGCACGCCGGCTGGGACCAACACCGCAACCTCTACACCCAGCTCGAGGTCCAGTGCCGCGACACCGATGCGCCGTCGGCGGCGCTGGTGCTCGACCTGCAGCAGCGCGGCCTGCTCGACGACACGCTGGTGATTTGGGGCGGCGAGTTCGGCCGCACGCCGTTCTTGCAGGGCTCGTTCGAGGGCAAGCAGGGCCGCGACCACCACCCGTATGCGTTCACCATTTGGATGGCCGGCGGCGGCATCAAGCCTGGCTACACCCACGGCCAGAGCGACGAGTTCGGCTTCCACGTCGCCGCCGACCCGGTGACGCCGCACGACTTCCAGGCGACGCTGCTCCACCTCCTCGGCGTCGACCACGAGCGGCTGACCTACAAGTTCCAGGGGCGGCGCTATCGGCTCACCGACGTGCACGGCGAGGTGGTGCGGCCGCTGCTGGCGTAGACGTGCAGGCGGAAAAGGTGGACCCGCGCCTGAGGATCGCCAAGATGAGCGCGTCACCCAACGAAGGAACGACCTCACCTTGAAGCTCCTGCTCGTCGTCGGCGCCCGGCCGAACTTCATGAAGGCCGCGCCGCTGCTGCGGCGTGCGAAGGCCCGCGGACACGAGTGCGCGCTGGTCCACACCGGGCAGCACTACGACGAGAACATGTCGGGGTCGTTCTTCCGCGACCTGCAGATGCCGCGCCCGGACCGCCACCTCGAGGTCGGCTCCGGGACGCACGCCCAGATGACCGCGAAGGTGATGATGGCCTTCGAGCCCGTCGTCGAGGAGCTGCGGCCCGACGTCGTCATCGTGGTCGGCGACGTAAATTCGACCGTCGCGTGCACCCTGGTGTGCAGCAAGCTCATGGTCCCGGTCGCGCACGTCGAGGCTGGGCTCCGCAGCCGCGACCGCGCGATGCCGGAGGAGGTCAATCGCCTCGTCACCGACTGCTTGGCGGATGTCCTGCTGACGCCGTCCCCGGACGGTGACGAGAACCTCGCGGCCGAGGGCGTCGACAGCGCTCGCGTCGTGCGCGTCGGCAACATCATGATCGACGCGCTCAAGCATCGGTTTGATCACTTGGCGCCGTCGGATATCCGCGAGCGTCTTGAGCTAGATGGCGACTACGGCGTCGTCACCCTGCACCGTCCCTCGAACGTCGACCACCCACAGACGCTGGCTGGGATCGTCGGCGCGCTGCGTGAGCTGTCGCGAGAGCTCCCGCTCGTGTTCCCGTGCCACCCGCGGACTAAGGCGCGGCTCGGCGACCTCGACGCGGCGGGAGCGCTGCTGGTGACCGAGCCCCTCGGATACCTGGACTTCACGGAGCTGGTGCGCGGCAGCCGCCTCGTGCTCACCGACTCCGGGGGCCTGCAGGAGGAGACGACGTGGCACCGGATCCCGTGCGTGACGATCCGTGAGAACACCGAGCGCCCGATCACGATCACCGAGGGCAGCAACGTGCTCGCGGGCACGGACCCGGCCACGATCTTGTCGCTCGCGCGCGCGGCGCTCGCTGCCGATCCAACCGAGAACCCGGTGCCGGACATGTGGGACGGCAGCGCCGCGGATCGCATCCTCGACGCCCTCGAGGCCCGCTGGGCGACGGGCGACCAGTAGCCGATCGAGCCCCACAGGAACGCTGCGCCGGCGACGTCGGGGCGAGCGTGCGGCTCGCGGCATCACGACGACGGCCCGCCTCTCCCGGTCGCATCGCCGCCTTTGATAGGCGCCATAAACGTCTTATGAGTATGATGTAAGGCGTCCCTCACCGCCTGCGCGAGGCGGCGCCGTTGGCCGTCGGCTTCCGCCGCCGCTCCGTCTCACCGACGTTGCATACTTGCTGGTATGTAATTGGCTTCCCCCCAGCCCGCTGCCTAATCTTCT
>JAYYEE010000210.1:0-6627 GCA_036160175.1 Planctomycetota bacterium | reverse complement strand
CTGGCGGCGTGACGGGCTTTGGGCTCGGGCAGGGGCCGCAGAATCGGTATGACTTCCTTCCCTATCGCAGCGAGGACTATGTGTTCGCGGTGGTGGGTGAGGAGGGCGGATTCCTCGGCGCGCTGCTTGTCCTCGGGCTGGTCTCCGCGGTCGTCCTCGGGCTCCTGTTCATCGCCGCCCGCACGCGTGAACGCTTCGGCAAGCTGGTCTGCGTCGGCGTCGCGGCGTGGTTCGGCGCGCAGAGCCTGTTCCACGTCGCGGTCTGCGGTTGGCTGGTGCCGAGCACGGGCCTGCCGATGCCGCTGATCAGCTACGGCGGCAGCTCGACGCTGGCGATGATGCTGGCGCTCGCCGTGTGCCTCAACGTGGGCGCTCGCCGCGAGCCGATCCTCGCGGGCGATGGGTTCCGATAGACGCGCCTGTGAGCGGCGTCCCGCTGGCGGCAACTTGGACGCGCTGGCTGCGCCGCGCGGACACGGCCTGCGGGCGCGGTGCGCTTAGCTGGCGAACGGGCTGTACTTCCCGGGCACCGGCACGGGGTAGTTGCCGTCCTCGCCCTTCACGCACGGCGGGACCGACTCCATCGTGTAGGTGTCGATGCCGGGCGTCAGGTCGCGGCCGCGCTCGAGCAGGTCGTCCCACTTGATGACCTTGCCTGAGTAGCACGCTTCGCGGCCGAGGATCGCGCAGAACGTCGAGTGAGCGCCGTATTCGCCCTCGTTGTAGATCTTGCCCTGCATCAGCGCGTCAATCATGTCGTGCTGCTCTTGCTGGTGGCCGCCGGGGCTGCGGCCCTGGAAGCGCCAGGCGTTGGGGCCTTCGATGCGTCCGGCGGGAATCGCCGTGCCCTGCGTGCCGTGCAGCGCCTCGCCGACGTTGTTCCAGCCGCCGCGCAGGTGGCGGCCCTGGCTGTACATCTTAGAGCCGTCGGCGAACGTGTACTCGCAGAACGTGTGATCGAAGATCTGTGACTTGCTGCGGTCTCCGCCCATGCGCTGCTCGCCGCCGCCCATGCCGTTGCAGGAGACGGGGTAGGCGTTCTTCGCCCAGCAGCCGACGTCCAGGTTGTGGATGTGCTGCTCGACGATCTGGTCGCCGCAGACCCAGTTGAAGTGGTACCAGTTGTTGCACTGGAACTCCATCTCGGTCATCCCGGGCTTGCGGTCGCGGTACCAGATGCCGCCGCCGTTCCAGTAGACGCGCGAGAGGATCACGTCCCCAATGGCGCCGTCGTGGATCCGCTTCATCGTCTCCATGTACTTCGGCTCGTGGCGCCGCTGCAGGCCGATGGCGACCATGCGCTGCTGCTTCTTCGACCGCTCTACCGCAGCGAGGACACGGCGGACGCCGGGCGCGTCGACGGCGACCGGCTTCTCCATGAAGACGTGCTTGTTCGCCTGGATGGCGTAGTCGAACTGCTGCGGCTTGAAGCCTGGCGGCGTCGCGATGACGACCAGATCGCACTCGCTGTCGATCGCATTCTTGTAAGCGTCCATGCCCGAGAAGATGCGGTCCGCGGGGACGTCGACCTTCTCCTTGGCGTGGTTGGTCAGGTTCTTAACCGCGTTCTTGGCCTTGTTCTCAAACGCGTCGGCCACGGCGACGAGGCGCGTGACGCCCTTGGTGTTGAAGATCTGGGCCACTGCGCCAGTTCCGCGGCCGCCGCAGCCGACCAGCGCGACGCGGATCTCCTCGCGGCTGTTGACGTGGACGTTCGGAATCATCGACGCCGAGAGCCCGGAGCCGAGCGCGGCGGTGGAGGAGGTCGCGAGGAATTGGCGGCGGGTTGGCTTTGGCATGGTCTGCAGGCGCCGCTAGTTCTTGAGGGACGGGCGTCGAGCGCGACGCGGCGTGGTCCGCGGTCGACCCCGCTACGATCCTAGGGACGGGCGTCGGCGTCAATCCGGCTGGCAGGAATGCACGCCAGCTTCGTGTCCGCTAGCGATCGGGAGTGAGCTGGCGGCGCGCCCGCAGACCGGCCAAGCGCTGGCGCGCTTCGCGGCTGCTCGGGTTGGCCTTCCAGGCAGCCCGGTAGTGTTTTTCGGCGACGTCCAAATGTCCGCGCATCTCTTCGACGAGGCCGCGGTGGAAGCAGATCCGCCACGCGGGCGCCTCGAGGGCCGCCGCGGCGTCGAGCGCGCGGAGCGCGTCGTCGTGTCGTCCGTCGAGCTGGTGGATCCACGCCGCGGACTCGTAGAGCGCCGCGGCGTCGGGCCGCATCCTCAGCCCGTCATCGACGATCTTGCGGGCGAGGTCTAGGCTGCCGTCGCGCACGGCGATGCGGACCTTCAAGCAGCGGGCTGCGACGTTGTTTGGGGCGAGGTCGAGGGCGCGGTCGGTGTATCCCTGCGCGCGTTGGTGCTGTCCCTGGTCCATCGCCAGCGTGGCCGCGGCAACTTGGCTCGCGACGTGGTTGGGGTGCCGCGTGGCGAGCGCCTCGACCGCGAACTGCATCCGTTGGGTCGTGACGGCGTCGTCGCTCTCGGTCTCTTTAGCGTGGGCCAAGATCTCGCGGAGCGCCTCGTCGGGGTCCTGGACGTAGTCCGGGTTCCAGACAGCGCAAGCGGGTGCGAAGAGCGTGAAGAACAGGATAGTGAAGGATAGCGGGCGCATGAGGTTCAGCGAGTCGATCCGAAGCCGGCGGTTCCTACCAGGAAGCCGTAGAAGGCGGGGCCAAGGGTCATGACGAAGATCCCTGGCAGGAAGCAGATGACGAGGGGGAAGACGAGTCGAGAAGGCAGGGACTGCGCCCGCGCCAGTGAGCGCTCGCGCAGCTCCGTTCGCAGCTCGTCTGCCTGGCGGCGCAGCGTGTTGGCGAGGCCGATGCCGACTTCGTGCGCCCGGATCAGCGCCGCGGTGAAGCTGCTCATTTGGGGGAGTTCGACGCGCTGGGCGAGCCGGCGAAAGCAGGTGCTGCGGTCGCCGCCGCCGAGCACCTCGGTTTGGAACGTCTGCAGCTCGCGGCCGAGGGGTCGGTTCGTGCCGAACGTAGTCAAGACGCGGTTGAGGGCGGCGTCGAACGCCAAACCAGCCTGGGCGAGGCTGGCGAACAGCTCGAGCGCTGGATAGAGGTCGCGCAGCAGCAGTTGCGCGCGGCGTCTGCGCGCGCGCCGGACCCGTACCGTCGGAAGCGCGGCGAACGTGAGCGGCTGTAGCGCGGGGATCGCCGCGACGACCGGGACGAAGATCATGCCCACCTGACCCGGGATGGCCTCGAGGTTCTCACGGAGGAGGTCGAGCCACCCTGTCATCTGAACTGCGACGCCGAGCGCTCCGCCTAACAGCCCGAATCCGAGCGTCAGGCTCCAGAAGGTCGCTGGCGCCTTCGGAGCGCGGTGACCAGCGAGATAGAGCCAGCGGGCGACGCCGCCCTCCGGGACGCCGCTGACGACCTCGGTCGAGCGCGCGCCGCCTGCGAGACGCACCGACGCGAGGCGCCGTTGGCTGACGGTCCGCTGAGACCGCTTTCGCAGGACAAGGATGACCGCCGCGCCGGCGACAAGGCTCAGGATGATCCAGAGGGCGGCTTCCATCAGATGTCGATGCGCGTCAGGCGCGCCATCCAGAAGATCCCGGCGGCCTGTAACAGGACGCACGTCGCCGCGATGCCGCCGCCGACGTCGGAGGACAAGAACGACTCGATGCGCTCTGGGTTGTTGACCCACGCGAGCACCGCGATGCCGTAAACGATCAGCAAGATACCGAGCACGGAAACGCGAGCTTCGGCCGCCTGGGACTGCACGCGCCGAGCGAGGTTGACGCGGTCGCGGACCGTCTCGCTGATGGCGTGCAAGCCGGGGGCGATCGAGCCACCGCTCTGCCACTGGACGCTGAGATATTGCGTGAGGAGTCGGAAGCCTGGTAGCGGCAGCGTCGTCTCGGCTTCCAGCAAGACTCGCTGCGGATCATCCCCGAGTCTCAGTCGATCTGTCGCCGAGGCGAGGACACGACGCAGCGGCATCCGCACATCCTGAACGACCCCGTCCAGCGCTTCGACAAGGCTCACGCCTGCGGAGACGCTTGAAGCGAGCAGGTCCAAGGCGTCCGCGAGCTGGCTCTCAACCTTGACGGTCTTGCCGGCGAGTACGGACCCGTCGACGACCCAGGCGAGCGCGCCGACGAGCACGGCGAGCGAGAGCGACAGCTGCGTGTAGAGCGGCGTGCACAGCAGGGCGCTGCCCGCGATGGCGCTGGCGAGGAGCGCCACCGTGACGCGGCCGCCCGATGCGCTGTGCCCGACGCGCACCGCCGGCGTCGCTGGGGCGCGGAGGTTGACGCCGACGTCGCTCACGCGCCGGCGCCTCCGCCGTTGGCGCTTTCGGGCCGGAAGAGCTCCGCGGGCAGCGCGGCGCCGCGCGAGCGCAGCTGGTCTCCCCTGGGCGGCTGGAGCCCCGTGGCGACATAGCGCCCGACGAGCCGCCGTTCGTTCCTGCCTGTGCGCTGCCAGTGGAAGAGCTCTTGCAGCAGCGGCGTCTCTCCTTCGAGCCCGGTGACCTCGCTGATGCTCTCGACGCGACGCACTCCGTCTTCTCCGCGGTTGACGTGGACGAGGAGCTGGATTGCTGACGTGATCTGTTCGCGGATCGCTCTCGACGGCAGCTCCGTGCCGGCCATCAAGACCATCGTCTCGAGCCGGCTCAGCGCGTCGCGCGGCGAGTTCGCATGCACCGTTGTGATGCTGCCTTCATGGCCCGTGTTCATGGCTTGGAGCATGTCGAGCGTCTCGCCGCTGCGGACTTCGCCGACGAGGATGCGGTCTGGGCGCATGCGCAGGCTGTTGATGACCAACTGTCGGATCGAGATCGCCCCGGCGCCTTCCGTATTGACAGTGCGGCTCTCGAGGCGGACGACGTGCGGCTGATCGAGCTGCAACTCTGCCGTGTCCTCGATCGTGACGACGCGCTCGTCGTGTGGAATGGCCTCGGCGAGCGCGCTCAAGAGCGTGGACTTTCCCGCCCCTGTTCCGCCCGAGATCACCATGTTCACGCGGTGATGTACGGCTTCGCGGAGGAAGTGCAGCATCGCTTCGTTGAGCGAGTCGTAGCGGAGCAGGTCCCCGCTACGTAGGCGTCGGTGTCCGAATCGACGGATCGAGAGGGTTGGGTAGTCGATCGAGACCGGCGGGATCGTCGCGTTGACCCGGCTACCGTCCGGTAGGCGGAAGTCCGCCATCGGGGCTGACTGGTCGATGCGTCGCCCAACGCCCGCTGCGACGCGCTCGATGACGCGGAGCAGGTGGTCGCTGTCGCGGAACTTGACGTCGCTCTTCTCAAGCCGCCCGAAACGCTCGACGAAGACGTCTGCTGGACCGTTGACCAAGATGTCGGTCACCGCCGGGTCTAAGACGAGGGGAGCCAGCGGACCGAGCCCGAGGGTCTCCTGCAGCAGGTCTTGGCCCAGTTGCTCGCGCTCTCGGTCATTGAGCGGGAGCTCTTCATTCGCCAGAACGTCGTCAGCGAAGTCTCTTACGAAGCCGCCGATGCGCTCCTCGCCAGCGCCGAGCAGGTCGTTGTCCGAGAGGAGCTCAAGCAGCCTGGTCTGGAGCTCGCCTTTGACTTCGGTGTAGTCCGTGCTGTTCGGCGCGCTCTGCGCGCGGACGCGTTGCGCCGTCGTATTCGGGCCTGGCAGCTCTTGCACGCGCTTGGCCATCTCGGCCGCGCGGGAGCCGCGGAACAGCGCGCGGGGCGTTGTTGCTCGCCTCGGGTCCTCTGGGGCGCCGCTCACAGCTTACTCTCCGCCAGCTCGCGTGCGGGGTTGACCACGAGGTCGACGAGATCGCCGACCCGCCTGCGAAAGGCGTTCAGCTTCGAGGCGGTGAGGACGACGGGTTGCCCAGTGTTGCAGGCAGCGACTGCTGCGCGCGTGAACGGCAACACGACGGCGATGTCGCGCTGGAGCCGGGTGGCGACGTCTTGCGGGCTGAGCTTGCCAGCGTGATTCGGGACGGAGGTGTTCAGCACCATTCGGGTGCGCGCGGCCTCGACCCCAACGCCCTCGAGCAGGTTGTTGAGGCGCTCGGCGCCCAGTACGGTTGGAACGGTCGGAGCGACTACGTGCCACACTTCGTCTGCGCGGTCGAACGTCGCGATCGCAATCCCATCGAGGATTGGGAAGGTGTCGACGACCACGTAGTCGTACGCCGTCCGCGCGACGGCGAGCATGCGTGACAAAACTTCTTCGGTAACGGCGGCTGCTTCAACCGCGTCCCCGGGGGCTGCCAGCAGGTCGAGCCCGCAGGAGTGGGGCACGGTCAGTTCGCGCAAGAGCGTCGCGTCCAGGCGGTCGACCTGCGCGACCACGTCGCGCATCGTCACGCTCGGTTCGAGGTCCAGCATGGTCGCGCATCGTCCGAGCTGCAACGACGCGTCGACGAGCAGGACGCGCCCAGGCGCGCGCCTCGCCAGCTCGCAGGCGACGTTGACTGACAGCGTGGTCTTACCGACGCCGCCCTTGTTGCTCGTGAACGCGATGACCTGGCCCGCCGCCGGCAGGCCAGATTCCGACCGGCTCGCGGCGCCGCTGCAGCGACGGAGGCAGTCGTCCAGCTCGTTCGAGGAGAGCGGTCGCCGGACAAAGTCGCTGACGCCAGCCCGAGTCGCCGCGACGACGAAGGCCGTTTCGGCGTCG